>NZ_BLIJ01000009.1:0-1257 GCF_009811475.1 Alteromonas sp. KUL150 | reverse complement strand
AGCTGCAAACTGGCTGTAGCCAGACTCTAGCGCTTGCATACCAAATGGATTTACGTCTGCAACCGCTACTGTTGACGCCAAAGAGCCAATTACAACCGCTCCTAAAGCTGTTGCTACTGATGATTTTTTGATTTGTTTCATTGTTGTATCCTCAATAAAATAGACATATTTGACGCACAGTATGTACGTGTAATTTAAAAGACCCTGCGCGGTCAAAGGATATTTCAAAAAAATTAATTTTTTTAAACCTAAATAGTAAGTATATGAATTTTATAATCTTTATAAAATAATAATTTAACGCTAATAGAAGCGAATACGACTACAGAACGTTGAATAGAGTAATTACAATTCATTAATTCTCATTATTTTGTGTCTGCATTTGCTCTATAACTGTTTGACTATCAGACAGCGCCAATAACTCTGAAAGCTTACTTTCAAGTTCCTCTTTTTTTGCACTGGCGTTGGAAATTGCTAGAAAAGTCGGGATATCTTTTCTCATAGAGACAATAAGGTCATCAACATTGTTTGAGTTACGTTTTATATGATAGAGATAAGGTGCTTCGTATGTCGCTAAATGAGACGTTCGTCCAAACTGAAAAAGCTGAATAGCATCAGAGCTGTTGGCCATATCAAAAAATGTATAGCCTTTATTTTCGAGTTCTTGCCTAAGGCCTACGTAGTCGTAACCTCTGATAGCCGCAACAGTCTTGTTGTTTTCGACCTTTGAATTAGTCATTAATACAATAGATAAGTAGCTGAATGGCTTTTCGATAAAAGTTACTGTATTTTCTAAGGCTTTCGTTCCTTTAACGTTCATCGTAATATCAACCTGCCCTTTCCTTATTCTCTCAAATAATCGAGCAGGTGGTGGACACTCAACTTCTACTTTGTATCCAACCAACTCTAGAATAGTTCTTGAAATAGTGACTGCATCGCCGTGGCAGCCAGGGCTATCGATATTTTTTATAACAAGAGGAGGAAACTCAACAACGCCAAGAACCACCTTTTTCTTCTCTCTAGGCAGTTCTGATGGCTGGGCATACAATGGTGTATAGAGTAGCGTTAAGATTACAATAACAAAGAATCTCAAATGCAGCTCTCCTCTTTGTAGATGTGGTAAACATCTTATTAAACAAATTTACTCACGCCTTCCGAATCTAGTGGAATAAAGTTTTTTGATCAAATTACATTTCAAAATAATAAGTATGAATTAGTTTACACTTACTCAATGGATCTACTAAGTGCTGGGATGTGACA
>NZ_BLIJ01000008.1:0-29687 GCF_009811475.1 Alteromonas sp. KUL150 | reverse complement strand
TTCTATGCGGATTGGTATTAAGTGTTTTCTATTAAAAAGCCAGCTTAAATAAGCTGGCTTTTTTTGATTCAAAGATAAGGTTCGTCGTTCGAAACGATGTCTTTGATGTTATTTCTTAGCAATGATGTATACAGCGTGGATAACGCCTGGGAAGTAACCCAAAATAGTTAAAAGAATATTTATCCAAAAATGTGCGCCAATACCCACTTGTAAAAACACGCCTAGCGGTGGTAACAAAATCGAAAGTAGTATACGAATGATATCCATAATAAATTCCTTGTTATTGAAGTAATTTCACAACTCAATGGGTAAAAAGCTCACGTCTTGCCGTGGAATTAGCTCCCAAAGAGGGTTTTACACGCTTCGCTATGTTTCGTTGCATTTACAATGCCATCTCGAATGCGAAAGCGCCATAGCTTTTATAATTTCAACAAAAACAATAAATTTTATTTAATAAAATAGCTATTCGCCGAAAGGTGTATTTTGAAGCCACTCTTCTAAATCAGCGAGCTTAAGCGGTCTGCTTATATAATATCCTTGGGCAACGTCGCACCCCCAATCCTTGAGAATATTGAGAGAGGCGAGGTCTTCAACGCCTTCTGCAACGACTTTCAAATTAAAGACAGCGGCTAAGCTAAGCACCGTATGAACAATTTGCTGATCATTTTCGTCACTGGCAAGAGAAAGAATGAAGCTCTTATCTATTTTGATAGTCTTAACAGGCAGGTTCTTCAAATACGCGAGTGAAGAATACCCAGTACCGAAATCATCTATAGCGAAGTGAAACCCTCTCGCCGTCAACTCATTCAAATTCTCTATCGCTAACGATGCATCTGCCACCAAATCGCTTTCCGTAATTTCAAGTTCGAGGGCATCTGGAGATAGGCCTTTTTCGTTGAGTAGGGACACCAAGTTGCTTAGCAGCACCTTATTTTGAATATCTTGAGTAGACAAGTTCATTGCCACAGTAAAGTCGTACCCTCTTTCCCGAAAATAGGCCAAGTCTGAAATAGTTTGCTTCATTACCCACGATGTAACTTGCTCGATTAGACCTGCCTGTTCAGCGATAGTAATAAACTCATCCGGAGGAACGAAGCCCAACACACTGCTATTCCAGCGAATGAGCGCTTCCATGCTGCACACTTTCATCGTTACTAAATCAATTTTAGGCTGATACACCATAGACAGCTCGTTTTGCTGACTTGCCAGCGCGCGCTTAAGCTCAGTGGTAATAGATAATCTACGATTATATTTATCCTCTAATTCAGCACGATATCGAACGCACCACTTATCGCTATGAATCGCTTCGTCCGTAACGATATTCATTTTCCTGAACAGCTCTTCTGACGTGAATGCGTCTTGCGGGCACTCTAAAACTGCCATTGCCACTTTTAAAGGAATCGCTATCAAGTTACTTTCAACCGGTTGCTCTAGAATGTGCTTAAGTGTCTCGAGCTGTTCATCATTAAGCGATTCATGCGAGATGTATAGCACTTCTCCGCCCGCTAATCGGGCTGATATACCAGGCCAACGCTGTAATCTCTGCGCTAATGCTTTTAATGTATTGTCGCCGTTAGAATAGCCGTACAGATCGTTGATAGTACGAAAACCGATGACGGTAATGGCGACAACTTGTAAGGCACGCTCCTTATTAATTTCAGACTCGAAGTAGTTCTCAACGTAATTGCGGTTAAAAAGACCAGTAAGCACATCATGCTCAGCTTGGTAACGGATATCTAACTCACGACTTTTTATGTTTGCTTGCATGCTATCAACAGCGTTGGCAAGCTCAGTGATTTCTCGTAATTTCGATGGCTCATCAAGTGTCGAACCATAAGAGCCAGACGCTACTCTGTTGACCGCTTTCACTAGATTAGACACTGGCTTAGTCACATTTTTCGCTAGCACGAGAGAAAACGCCAATGCAATAATCATTGCTCCCAAGCAAAACACTAAAATAGTAATCTGAATTCTGGAAAACGCATTGAATGCTGAGGTGGTATCAACCGCAAGAGTAATGTTAACGGGAAGTCTATCGGTAGCACCAATGTTTACTCGGCGAGTAAAATAAGTAAGCTCATCATTAAACGTAACATCTACCCATGATGGATCGCGTTTTAAAGCTAAAACTCTCTGCGCTTCACTCGTACTTAAAGTAGTGGTGAGAATTTCGTTTGTTTCGGTTTTTGAAATAATGATCTCGGCATCTACAAGTTGCTTAAGCTCTTGTAAAAGCGCATCGTCAAATTCAACGCCTATCAGCATGTAATACCTAAGTGTAGGTATTTCAACACGTATAAGACTGAGTTGAACTAAATAGTCATTTACAACAAACAAACCACTTTCTTTCTGGTTTACCACCAGAGCGACGCTGCTCTTAAGACTTTGTCCAACCTCAAAAAGTGGGGAATGTGAAGCCACAACCTTATGGTCTAAGCTTACCAGGGCAATAATGTCGGTATTAAGTCTTTCAGCGTAACTTCTAAACGCGGCCTCGATAGAGGGAATATTTTCTGTGCCCACCGCACGCCTAAAGTCAAATGAGCGTGACAACACTTTTGAAACACTTAAGATAACAGCCTGCCTGTCTGCAACAACCTTGTCGAAGACTTTTTCTGCTAGGGAGACATCGTGGTCAATATTTTGCACAACAAGTGTACTGGCAGAACGCCAAACGGCGCCAACAATCAGAAGCGATGCTATAACAATTCCTATGAATAAGGTTTGAAATAAACTCTGACTAAGTGTTTTTTGCACTGGGGTGCCCCATAGTTGTAACGGTAATTAGGTGGCAACAAACGCGACCATAGGCTAAGAGAATAGCCGAAGAATAGAACGAGTAACAGGGGTAACACGCTGTATATTTTGAAATTTAACGCTTTGTTACAATTGCACTATTGAACGCCTTAAAAGATTCGCAAAATCTTATATCAACGTCAATTTCTGAAATAAAAAAAGCCAGCAATCTGCTGGCTTTCTTATATATGGTGCGGAAAGCGGGACTTGAACCCGCACGAGCTATGCTCACCACCCCCTCAAGATGGCGTGTCTACCAATTCCACCACTTCCGCAAAAACTTTACTTAGTTTGAACCTTCGCTGTCGTCAGCCGCTGGTACGTCGGTTCCGTCAGTCTCGATAGCAGGTACGTCATTTTGTACCGCGTCTTCGATAACCGGAACGTCTTGGTCAGCAGGACGCTCAACTTCCTGCTCTACAGCAGCAGGAACTTCGAGGTTGTTCCACTCATCATCAGCACTTTCGCGATTCGCAGTAATTGCGCCTAGCGTTAAGCTGATAAAGAAAAACAAACCTGCCAAAATACCAGTGGTACGTGTCATGAAGTTACCAGAACCTGACGAACCAAATACTGTATTCGAGCCACCTGAACCGAATGAAGCGCCCATGTCCGCACCTTTACCCTGCTGGATTAAAACGAATCCAATTAATAAAAGAGCAACAATTAGGTATGCTACTAAAAGCACTTCGTAAATCATAAATACCTCGTCAGTTTGCCGCTTGGCAAATTGAAATAAAATCTTCAGCTTTTAAACTGGCCCCGCCAATCAAGCCACCATCTACATCTTTTTGAGCAAATAGCGTCTCAGCGTTATCTGGCTTCACACTACCACCGTATAAAATACGAAGGCTCTGAGCCAGAGTCGCATCTACTTTCGAGAAGTAAGTGCGAATAAATTCATGTACTTCTTGTGCTTGTTCTGGGCTTGCCGTTTTACCCGTTCCGATAGCCCAGATTGGCTCATAAGCGATAACGGTTTTGCTTAGCTCTTCTATAGACATCTTGCCTACCAGAGCGTCGAGTTGTTCGCCTACAAATGCTTCAACCTCACCGGCTTCTCTTACATCAAGAGGCTCTCCCACACAAATAATAGGGACAATACCAGCAGCAACACATTTTTTAGCTTTAAGAGCAACAAGTTCGCTTGACTCACCTTGGTCTTCGCGCCTTTCTGAGTGCCCAACTATAGCATAACTACAGCCAGCTTCTTTAAGAAGGTCTACCGAAAGCTCACCAGTATGAGCACCATTATCAAGGTGACTAACGTTCTGAGTACCAATTGAAAATGAATCCGTCTGAAACGCATATAAAAGCAATGAAGGTGCACATACAACTACTTCAGCTTTTGCTTTTAAACCCGCTAATTTCTGATTGAACTCAGCGACCAGCGCCAAATTCCCATTCATTTTCCAATTGCCAGCCACGAATGGCTTTCTTACATTATCACTCACAATGTAGACCTTAGCCCTGTCTTAAAGCGGGCGTGATATTAACTATTTAATTAAAAAGATACAAGCACAAAAAGCAAAATTTCCAGCTACGCCAACTAATTGGCGAGTTTACGAACAGTTTCGGCAATATGCTCTGCCCATTTTTGCGATTGGGATTCGTCGTTAGACTCAACCATTACACGGATAAGAGGCTCAGTACCGCTTTTTCGTAACAGTACCCTACCCGTTTTACCCAATGCTGATTCAGCCTCTTGTTTAGCACTTTGTACTTCATTGTGCGCGAGGTAATCCACGTCTTGATTAACATAGCGAACGTTGATGAGGGTCTGGGGGTACATGTCGAAGCCACTTGCCAAATCGTGCAGGTCCATGTGAGAACGAAGCATCGCTGCAAGAACTTGTAAACCCGCTACGATACCATCGCCAGTAGAACTCATATTAAGGTTCAATACGTGCCCTGAGTTTTCACCGCCAATAGACCAGCCTTTTTGCTGTAAAAGCTCCATCACGTATCGATCGCCCACATTACTTCGCGCGAAAGGAACACCTAGCTTAGACAAAGCGTTTTCAAGTCCAAGGTTACTCATTAGTGTGCCAACAACGCCGCCCTGCATTTTGCCGTTTTTAAGCGCGTCACGAGCAATAATATAAACAATCTGATCGCCATCCAGCACATTACCTAAATGGTCGACCATCATTAATCGATCACCATCACCGTCTAGCGCAAAGCCTAGGTCTGCGCCTGTTTCTTTAACCTTTTCAACGATAGCGTTCATTGATGTCGCACCAACGCCGTCATTAATATTCAAACCGTTTGGCGAAGTACCTAGCTCAATAACCGTAGCACCTAGTTCCCGTAGCACATTAGGTGCAATGTGATAGGTAGCGCCATGAGCACAATCAACCACAATTTTTAGACCGGTAAGAGAAAGCTCAGATGGGAATGTTCCCTTGCAAAACTCAATATAACGACCCGCGGCGTCGTTAATTCTTGTTGCTTTACCGAGTTTATCTGACGCAACACAAGTCATGGGTTGCTCAAGCATGTGCTCAATGGCTAGTTCTATGTCGTCGTCAAGTTTGAAGCCCTGTGCAGAGAAGAACTTAATGCCGTTATCATAGAATGGGTTGTGCGATGCACTAATCACAATACCGGCTTCAGAACGAAATGTTTTGGTCAGATACGCAATAGCTGGTGTTGGCATTGGCCCGAGCAAACCGATATCAATACCCGCTGCTGACAAGCCAGCTTCTAATGAAGACTCAAGCATGTATCCCGAGATACGCGTATCTTTACCGATAAGAACCTTATTTGTACCGCGACCTGCCAAAACTTTTCCGGCTGCCCAGCCTAACTTGATTACAAATTCAGGATTAATGTTGCTCTCGCCAACCTTTCCGCGAATGCCATCTGTTCCAAAATATTTGCGCTGCGTCATTATTATTCCTTATTTTATGGTATTCAGCATTTTCACAATATTGACAGCATCCGCTGTTTCTTTAACGTCGTGAACCCGAATAATCTGTGCGCCCATTTGTGCGACAATTGTAGCGAGGCTTATGCTTCCCGCCAAGCGCTCATCCACTTTTCTATTGAGTAAATTGCCAATCATTGATTTTCTAGACATACCAACAAGCACTGGATAACCAAGGTCCATTAACTTAGGTAAATGCTTCACCAATGCATAATTGTGTTCTAGCGACTTTCCAAACCCATAGCCGGGGTCAAACAATATTTTTTCTTGCGAGATTCCTGATGCTTTACACGCTTTCGCTCGTTCTAATAAAAACTGGGCAACGTCTTCAACCACATCATCATATGACGGATTGTTTTGCATGGTGCGAGGTTGACCTTGCATATGCATAAGACAAACTGGTACGCCAGCTTCTGATGCAGCCTCTAATGCACCTGGCTCTTGTAGGGCCCTAACGTCATTAATTAATCCGGCTCCCACACTAACGGCCTCTCGCATAACCTCGGCCTTACTCGTATCGATAGAAATTACACAACTTGCATTTTTCGCTACCGCTTCAATGACGGGAATAGTGCGATCTAACTCTTCCTGTAAAGATACCTCTGGCGCACCGGGCCGCGTAGACTCACCACCAATATCAATGAAAGTCGCTCCTTCATCGACCATTTGAAGTGCGTGTTCTGCGGCTTGATTAACATCTGCATGTTTTCCGCCATCAGAAAATGAATCGGGCGTGACATTTAAGATACCCATTACTTGGGGCTTTGAAAGATCGATAAATTTGTTACCAAAGTGCATGGACTACCTGCGTTATTATTTTTTACTTTACCAAGAGCATTAGAGCGAACTGATATAAATGCCTTTATAGCCTACTAATACGACTCAAGAGAAAGTTATAACTATAAAACATCTAGGCGATGATAAGCCCGCGCCAATAAAAAACGCCAGATATACTGGCGTTTTTATTTCAATATTAATGGGGACTTAGCTTGGGATATCGCCCGGCTTGCCCACTGACGGTTTGTCTACACCGTCGTTTTTAATTTCACCCTCTCGTACTGGCGCACCGCCACTTGGCTTATCACCGCCAGATGGCTTGCTGTCATCCCAATCTGCGGGAGGACGAACGTCAGTACGGTTCATTAGGTCATCAATTTGCTTTGCATCAATGGTTTCGTACTTCATTAGTGCGTCTTTCATTGAGTGCAAGATATCGATGTTGTCTTCAAGGATCTTCTGAGCACGCTCATAGTTGCGATCAATTAATGACTTAATTTCCGCATCGATAGCACGCGCTGTGTCGTCAGACATGTTTGTTGCCTTCGACATAGATTTACCCAAGAACACTTCACCTTCGTCTTCAGCGTAAAGCATAGGACCCATCTTACTTGATAGACCCCACTGGGTTACCATCTTACGAGCAATTTCAGTAGCGCGCTCGATGTCGTTAGAAGCCCCGGTTGTGACCTTGTCGTCGCCGTAAATAACTGCTTCTGCAATTCTTCCGCCAAACAAGCTGGAAATCATGCTCTCTAGATGCTGTTTAGAGTGGCTTACGCGGTCTTGTTCAGGTAAGTACATAGTCACACCTAATGCACGACCACGTGGAATGATAGACACTTTGTAAACCGGATCATGCTCTGGCACTAAGCGACCAACAATGGCATGACCTGCTTCATGATAAGCTGTCATTTCTTTTTCAGACTCAGACATCACCATCGACTTACGCTCAGAGCCCATCATGATTTTGTCTTTCGCTTTTTCAAACTCTTCCATTGAAACAAGGCGCTTGTTGCCGCGTGCAGCAAACAGCGCAGCCTCATTTACCAGGTTAGCAAGATCAGCACCTGAGAAGCCTGGCGTACCACGAGCAATAACTGATGGTTCTACATTGTCAGCCACTGGCACTTTGCGAATGTGAACTTTAAGAATTTGCTCACGACCACGAATATCTGGAAGACCTACCACTACTTGACGGTCGAAACGACCAGGACGAAGAAGCGCGGGATCTAGTACGTCAGGACGGTTTGTCGCAGCAATAACAATGATACCTTCGTGACCTTCAAAGCCATCCATTTCAACAAGCATTTGGTTAAGGGTTTGTTCACGCTCGTCGTGACCACCGCCTAAACCGGCACCACGCTGGCGACCTACCGCGTCAATTTCATCGATAAAGATGATACATGGCGCCGCTTTTTTCGCCTGTTCAAACATGTCGCGAACACGTGAAGCACCAACACCTACAAACATTTCGACGAAATCAGAACCAGAGATAGTAAAGAACGGTACTTTAGCCTCGCCTGCAATCGCTTTGGCAAGCAAAGTTTTACCCGTACCCGGAGGACCTACCATCAATACGCCCTTCGGAATTTTGCCACCTAGTTTTTGGAACTTAGACGGGTCACGTAAGAAATCTACCAGTTCAGATACATCTTCTTTCGCTTCGTCACAGCCAGCTACGTCAGCAAACGTTGTCTTAATTTGGTCTTCACCAAGTAAGCGGGCTTTGCTTTTTCCAAAAGACATGGCGCCACGGCCGCCGCCACCTTGCATCTGACGCATGAAGAATATCCACACACCGATAAGCAAAAGCATGGGGAACCATGAAATAAAGATTGATGTGAGAAGAGACTGCTCTTCTGGTGGCTCGCCATAAACCCTTACGTCATTCTTGACTAAGTCAGAGACCAACTTGTCATCGAAGTAAGGTACGAAAGTTTGGAAAGTTTCGCCTGAACGCTTAGTACCGCGAATTTCGCCGCTATTATTAATGCGAACTTCACGAATATTTCCCTGCTCTGCTTCTCTCAAAAACGTTGTATAGTCAGTTTGCGAACGAGACGATTCACTCGGTGAAAAGCTCTGGAAAACCGACATCAAAACAACGGCGATGACTAACCATAAGATTAAATTTTTTGCCATATCGCTCAATGCTAATAACCTCTATAAACCCGAATTGCTTGTATATCCAACAAGTTGTTTATTGAATAAACGACACAACTCGCAACGAAAACCGCTTAACCCAAAGCGTACTACACTTTATACCCACAAGCCACCAAATACACCTCACGAGACCGTGATCTGGACGAGTCTGGCTTACGTGTCTTGATGGTGGTGAAAGATTGTTTAAGTTCGTTCATGAACTCAACAAACCCTTCCCCTTGGAACACCTTTATGACAAACGAACCGCCGGGCTTTAAAACCTGATGACACATATCGAGCGCTAGTTCGCAAAGGTACATAGAGCGCGATTGATCAACAGACGCATTTCCTGCCAGATTCGGTGCCATATCTGACAACACTATATCTACGGTCTTCCCACCGATTCTGTTCAATAGTGCATCGAGAACAGCGTCCTCTCTGAAATCTCCTTGTAAAAAGTCGACGCCAACGATGGGGTCCATGGGCAAAATATCGCATGCGATAACTTGACCATTGTCGCCAACAAGCTGAGCTGCCAACTGCGACCAGCCACCTGGGGCCGCGCCGAGATCTACAAGCGTCATTCCTGGTTTGATAAGCTTATCTTTTTTATGGATTTCTTCCAATTTGTAGATAGCTCGCGATCGCCAACCTTCCTTCTGCGCTTTTTGCACATAATGGTCGTTAACATGTTCTGTGAGCCAGCGTTTACTGCTGGCGGAGTGTTTCTTTTTTGTCATTCCAATACAATGTCATTAGGATTGTAGAGAAGATGGCGTTAGAATACGTTATTTCAAGCATAAACTAACAGATTAATTGTAAGAATTATTAATACATGAAACTTTCAAACAAACAGAAACAATTTCTTAAAGGCCTTGCACACCCGCTAAAACCTGTTGTGCAGCTAGGCGCAAACGGCCTTACCGAAGGGGTGGTTGCAGAAATTGACAACGCCCTTAATCACCACGAATTAATTAAAGTTAAGGTGCCTACTGATGACCGCGAAGAAAAAGCGCTAATCATGGACGCCATTGTTCGTGAAACCAACTCAGTTAAGCTTCAAGTAATCGGCCACACGCTAATTATCTACCGTCAAAGTGAAGACTGTAAAATTCAGTTGCCAAGGTAGCTGCGAAATAACTGAATTAAAGGTGCCGATCCACATCGGCACCATAGTTTTTTCTCTTACTTCCCGTTAACATCACGTTAATAATAGTGAAAACACGGTTTAAGGGAAAATTATGACGCTAAATAATCTTACTGCCATTGTTACCGGTGGTTGCTCCGGACTTGGCCACGCCACCGCTATCGCCCTTCGAGACGCTGGTGCGAATGTCAGCCTTTTCGATCTTAATGACGAAGTCGGCGCACAACGCGTTGAAGAATTAGGTAAAGACAACACCATTTTCACCAAAGTAGACGTACGCGATGAAGCATCGGTTCAATCAGCTATCGACGCTACAACGGAAACGTTCGGCCCTATCTCGCTCGTCGTCAATTGCGCTGGTATTGCCCCCGCTAAACGTTTACTTGATAAAGAAGGCAATCCTGCCCCCCTTGGTGATTTTCAAAAAACAATAGACATTAATTTAGTGGGAAGCTTCAACGTTTCACGCTTGGTCGCCGCTACCATGGCAAAACAACCACCGATTAATGATGAAGGTGAACGCGGTCTTATTGTAAACACAGCATCAGTTGCTGGCTACGAAGGTCAAATAGGTCAAACGGCTTATGCTGCCAGTAAAGGTGGCATTATCGGGTTAACGCTCCCAATGGCGCGAGATTTAGCGCCATTAGGTATAAGGGTAAACACAATAGCGCCCGGCGTAATGGGCACACCGATGCTGCTTGCCATGCCTGAAAAAGTGCAAGATGCGCTGTCTGCCAACGTGCAATTCCCTAAGCGATTAGGACTGCCCGAAGAGTTTGCTAAATTGGTTATACATATGGCAAATAACAGCTACTTAAATGGTGAAACAATCCGCTTGGACGGCGGTTTGCGTATGCCGCCTAAATAAATATTAGGCGTATTATCAATTGGGGAGCGCAGTGCTCCCTTTTTTGTATTTTATAGCCAAAAAGAAGACAAAGAATTAAAGACGTTTAAGAGTCGCGCCGTTTTTCTGCGCGCTTGAAGGCGTTTAGAGCCTTATAAAACCTTTCTCTTTATCAAATATCCGCGTGTGCGCTCTTTGATTGTCTTTCGCTGAATATAGTGCTTTATCGGCTTTTAATAATTGCGCAGCAATAACGTCTGACTCTTTCAGTCCATCTTGCTCTAGTACCGCACCACCAATGCTTACAGTTAATGGATTACCATTTGGAAGTACAATGGTCTCGATTGCATTGTGTAGCCTGTCGCTGAAAGACTTGATGGATTCAATATTCGCGTTATATAGAACAATCAAAAACTCTTCTCCGCCCCATCTAGCAACCACATCCGTTTCACGAACTTGTTCAAGGAGTAGTTTGGAAAGCGCTACCAAAACCTTATCTCCCTCATCGTGCCCGAAAGTGTCGTTAATATCTTTAAAAAAATCGATATCTAAGAGCAAAAATGATAAGGGGAAAAAAGCACGAGATGATTGGGTTATTAATACGTTTATGTCGTCTTTCGCTGCTCGTCGATTCAGTAATGGCGTTAGCGAGTCTTTGCGACTAACCGCTGTTAGTTCTTCCGTCTTTTTTTCAAGCAGATCTCTTGCTTCTAGCAATTCCTGATAAAGCTTATCTCGCTCTTCGGCTACATAAATAGCCCAGTACACAATGTTGTCTGACAACGTTAAATTCGCCACGGCGGGAACACGCATCCCCCCTTCAGAAATCAACGTAATTTGGACTTCTAAGTACTTTCCGTTAGCGAAAATGATGGGTTTTATATAGCTTTCATAAAAAATTAAGCTGGCTTTAGACACAATTTTGGCTATTTTCGCCTCAACCGGCTTTTTCAAACCAAGGTAGTCGTACGCAAAAGGGTTCAACCAGATAATTTTAGTAGTTTCAATATCTGACTTTATTAATAAACAGGGAAAATCTTCCCCAACCCACTCATTCAACTGACAAACTCCCTTACGATTGAAGATACAATGGCGGGATTTGTCATATGCAAACAATGTCCGTGTGCATCAACAACTTTTAGCTGGGAGCTTGGAATTATTTGATTCATGTACTCTCCCACTGCGGTGGAAGCTAGATTGTCGTGTTTGCTTTGTACGATGAGTGTGGGAAGGGTAAGCTTAGAAAGCATAGCCCTGTCGTCAGCGAAAAACGTAGCTTTAGCAAAGGGTTTTGCAAACTTTGGATCAGTGGAGCAGAAACTGGTCTCAAGTTCTTGCGTTAGTGCTGCATCGCTATCTTGCCCCATCACAAGAGGTGCCAAGTAGTTCGCCCACCCTACATAGTTTTTGTCCATTAAATTAATTAACTCTTCTAAATCTTCCTTGTCGAAGCCACCTTCATATTCAGGAGGAAAATTAAGAAAACAGGGGGAGGGACATATCATAACAAGCTTTGAAAAAATATGAGGAGACTGAATGGCCGCATGCATGCCAATCATGCTGCTTACAGAGTGACCAACAAAAATTATATCTTCTAAGCTAAGTTCCTCGCAGATATCTAGTACGTCTTGCGCGTAACCTTTCAGCGTTGAATAACGCTGTTTGCTATAAGCTGAATAGTCAGAAGAACCGCACCCCACATAATCGAATAGAATCACTTTATATTGCTTATCGAGATACGGTAGCAGGTGGCGCCACATTTTCTGATCACAGCCAAAACCGTGAGCCAGCATTATTACCTTATCGCCAGAACCATGAATCGTGACATTATTTCTCGCCTCTACATTATGAGAAGGTTGCATAGTATTGCCTCAAAATCTTTTACGTTTGCAAAATAAGTATCGCGAACAAGGCGACAATTATGGTCGCCGTTGTTCTTCTAGTTGTTCTAAACGTAGCACGATTACCTGAAAGGAAAGGTTAATATTTCATTTATTCTCCATCCCCACCATTTACGATAAGCGCGATATTGTATAAACGATTCACCGCATGGTAGTTAATAGAGTTTTTCGGGTAGCGTCCTTTGCTGCTGATCTTACCCGCTTCCTGCTCCATCAAAATAGTAAGCGCATCGTCCACGGTTTCAACAGTATAAATATGAAATAGCCCCTTTTTCACCGCATCGATAACCGTGGCATCTAACACCAGATTAATCGCATTCGATTTAGGGATGATTACGCCCTGAGTACCGGTTAAACCACGGTGTTGGCACAAGTCAAAAAAGCCTTCTATCTTTTCGTTTACACCGCCAACTGCTTGCACTTCGCCATATTGGTTAATCGAACCTGTAATGGCCAAGGTTTGTAAGCATGGGATTTCGGTAAGCGCTGAGATAAGGGCAACCAGCTCGCCAAGAGACGCACTGTCGCCGTCAATGTGTCCGTATGACTGCTCTAGCGCAATATTCGCTGATAGCGTTAGCGGGAAATGCTGCGCATACTTGTTGCCTAAATAACCGTTGAGCAACATAACACCTTTAGAATGTATAGGTTGTCCAAGCTCTACTTCCCGCTCAATATCAACCACACCACTAGCCCCCGCAAAAACAGTAGACGTAATACGAGCCGGAGTACCAAATGCTGTATCGCCAATGTCTAACACCGTCAGGCCATTAACCTTACCTACCGCTTTACCTTCAGTGGCAATGAGCACGTGCCCTTCTTTAATGTCGTTTAGAAGGGTTTGACTTACGCGGCCAGTACGACGCTTTTTCGCACTCAACGCGGTCTTTAAGTGATCAAGCTCTAGCGTATCCGCATTAGATTTCTGGCAAAAATAGTAGGCTTCGTTAACCAGTTCGATCACTTCCGCGAAATGGGCTGAAAGCTTCTCTTTGTGCTCTGCCATTCTCAGCGAGTATTCTACAAGCCTACACATGGCGTTAGCTGTGATACCTTTGAGCCCAAGGTGTATGAGATGGGCACGTACCTTACCCACGAAATCGAAAAGCGCTTGCCTTGTGACCGGAATCTCCAAGTCAAAATCTACCAACACTCTGAACAGTTCATCAAACTCGTCATCATAATCTTGCAGTGTGTAATATAAATCGCGGGAGCCTAACAAAACGATTTTCACATTTAGGTCGATGGGCTGTGGGTTAAGCGTAATATTATTCACCATACCCACGTCTTGCTGGGGTAAATCCATGCGTAAACGTTGAGATTTGATGGCGAGCTTCAAAGTATCCCACACGAAAGGCTGTTCAATGAGCTGGTCTACATCTAGCAATAGATAACCGCCGTTTGCTCGGTGCATAGCACCAGGCTGTATCATTCGATAGTTAGTAAATACACTGCCATGAATGTTGGTGTACTCGATTTTACCAAACAGGTTTTGGTAGGTGGGGTTTGGCTCATAAATAACGGGGGCCGCATCGTCAAGTTTATTCGACACCAAAACGTTGGGTAGAAACTGCTCTTCTAAGAAAATCTTTTTGTCAAAATCGTCGCTTTTCTCGTCCTTCTGCTCTTCACTGTGAATAACTAAAACGGCGTTGACCAAGGCCGTTTTGAGCTGTTTGAGGTACTTCATCACCCCGAGTTCAGACGTGTATTTATGTTCAAGCACTTTTAGCAGGGGCTTAATGCCCTGCTCTGCAGTCTTTTTATCGAGCTCACGCAAACGCTCTGAGTTTTCGCGCTTCCACGTTGGCAAGCTCAATAAGCTTTCACTTAATCTGTTTTCTAGCTCGTCGATAAGCGTGTAAAAGCCTTCTCTTTGCTCATCTGTTAACGTGGCAAACTCGGTATCGCTTATAGGCTTACCGTTTACGATAGGTGAAAAGGTGATTGAACCGCCTTCTTCATAAAGCGCAACGTCGTTTGCTTGTGCGTAACGCTCTACTGCGTCAATCGCAGCATCATATTTTTGTTCAAACTCTCTTGATATCGACGCGCGACGACGTTGATAACCCGGGTTGTCAAATGCAATGGGCAATGAGTCCAAAACATCATCGATAAGTGCAGCCATGTCTTTGTGAAACGCTTTGCCGCCACCAGGAGGGAATTTTAGCGCTACAGGTTCACGCTCTTCCTCAAAATTATTGATATAGCACCAGTCATCAGGTGCAGAAAGTTGAGATACTTGGCGCTCTATGTAGTCTTTTACTAGGGTAAAACGCCCGGTCGCAGGCTCGCCCATAACATAAAGGTTATAGCCCTTTGTGTTAATGCCTAACCCAAAAGTTAGCGCTTCACGGGCACGCTCTTGTCCGATAAAGGTAGCATTAAGCGCTTCCTCATCTTTTAGGGCACTATTAATCGCGCGGCGGTTAATGGTAGGTGATAACGCGTCTACGTCTAACGCAAATGGTTTACTGTCTACAGACATCTTATTCTATATTCGTTACTTTACTTAAGTGAAACCCTAATTAACATTAGTGTCAAACGCTTATCCGTAATAAAGCACCTTTGCACCGCCAATTGCACAACAAACAACCAGCTATATGTAGATATGGTATATTTTGTTTTTAGTGGTATGCCACTTACCACGCATGCTCTGCTAAGAGTCGCTTTACTCTTATCGGATAATATCAATGTGCTGCAGTAGCAATACAAGAGCGAAAACAAGCAATAGTTAATCAGAGTATTCATAATGACAAAAATAACAACTTCAACATCGCAGGTTCGCCTTACTCCTCTTTTAATACTGCTCATTGGTGCCGCTTTTTCGCCTTCGAGCATCGCAAACGTCAATTACGCGGACAACTCGGGTTTTTCAATTACCAACGTCAGTGAAAGCCATGCCCCTATCGAAGTGGTTTATTCTCACTTTATTGAACATGTTGATATGTGGTGGCCTAAAGATCATACGTGGTGGAAAGGCTCCCTGAGAATTGATGAACAAGCTGGCGGTTGTTTCTGCGAGACCACCGATAATGCAAGCGCTGTGCATATGCTCATAAGCTACGTTGAGCCACAAAAAAAAGTAATAATGACCGGTGGCTTAGGACCGCTTCAAGAAATGGGGGTAACTGGTGCGTTAACGTGGGAATTTAGCACTATAGAGGGAAACACGTCCAAAACAAAAGTTACCCTTACCTATAACGCGTCGGGTAACATCCATTTTGACGGAAAAAAGGCGTCGAATGAGGATGCCGCTAATTTGGTCAATGTAATTGATAAGGTGCAGGCGCAGCAACTTAACGCATTGACTACATTTAGTGATGCGAATTAGTTAAAAAATAGCAGTTTACTTCGCTGATTACATACTAACTTATTAATTAATGCTCACTTTTCAAGCAAGCGACAATAAAATTCGCCTAGTTCGGTGTTAAGCTATTGAGGCATAGCTTAACGCTGGGTTATTCTATTGGGCTATATATGTGTAATGTGGGAATATCCCACGCTCGGTTAGCCGGCAATATTGCGAAATTACCCATCAGAGTATTTGCAACAAATTCGCCTCACACCGACCCATAAACGTTTTAACTTTTAATGCGGAAGCCTAAGTTTCATGGCCGATAATCAGTACAACCCGAAAGACATTGAACAACGCGTTCAGCAATACTGGGAAGATAACCAATCTTTTAAAGCAAATGACGACGTAGAAAAAGAAAAGTTCTACTGTCTGTCTATGTTCCCATATCCAAGTGGCCGACTTCACATGGGTCACGTGCGCAACTACACCATCGGTGATGTAATTAGCCGTTTTCAGCGCATGCAGGGTAAAAATGTATTGCAGCCTATGGGTTGGGACGCTTTCGGTCTTCCGGCTGAAAACGCTGCGATCAATAACAATACCGCACCGGCTAAATGGACATACTCAAATATTGATTACATGAAAAACCAGCTTCGCTCGTTAGGTTTTGGCTACGACTGGGACCGCGAAGTAACGACATGTAAGTCAGACTACTATCGTTGGGAACAGTGGTTCTTCACGCGCCTTTATGAAAAAGGTCTTGTGTACAAGAAAAACTCTACTGTGAACTGGGACCCTGTTGACCAAACTGTTTTGGCTAATGAGCAGGTAATTGATGGTCGCGGGTGGCGTTCAGGTGCGCTTGTTGAGCAAAAAGAAATTCCACAGTGGTTTATTAAGATTACTGATTACGCTGAAGAGCTGTTACAAGACTTAGAACAGCTTGAGGAATGGCCAGACCAAGTTCGCGCAATGCAAGCTAACTGGATTGGTCGCTCTGAGGGTGTTGAAATTACCTTTGATTTAGCGTCAGCGGTTAACGATATTGCCGATTTAACGGTATACACTACACGCCCAGACACTTTCTACGGTGTAACCTACGTTGCGGTAGCAGCGCAGCATCCACTTGCCGAATTTGCAGCAAAATCTAACCCAGATTTAGCGGCCTTCATCGACGAATGCAAAAACACAAAAGTTGCTGAAGCTGAATTAGCAACGATGGAGAAGAAAGGCTTCGCAACAGGGTTTGAAGTGGTACACCCATTAACGGGTGAGAAGCTTCCAATTTGGGTGGCTAACTTTGTATTGATGGACTACGGTTCTGGTGCCGTTATGGCAGTTCCAGGTCACGATCAGCGCGATTGGGAATTTGCGACTAAATACGGCCTTCCAATTCAACAAGTTATCGCGCCAAATGCAGGTGATGAAGATAAGTGCGATTTATCAGCGTCTGCCTATACCGAAAAAGGCTGTTTGATCAACTCAGATAGGTTCAACGGTCTTGAATTCGCCGCTGCATTTAACGGCATTGCTGACGAGTTGGAGAGCAAAGGCTGTGGTAAGCGTAAGGTTAACTATCGTCTCAGAGATTGGGGCGTAAGCCGTCAACGCTACTGGGGCGCACCTATTCCAATGCTGAATTTGGAAAATGGCGAGTCAGTTCCTGTACCTGAAGACCAACTGCCTGTCGTTCTGCCAGAAGATGTGGAAATGAACGGCGTAACGTCGCCAATTAAAGCAGACCCTGAGTGGGCGAAAACCACTTATAACGGTGAACCTGCATTGCGTGAAACCGATACCTTCGATACCTTTATGGAGTCGTCGTGGTATTACGCACGCTATTCGAGTGCTACAAGCAATGACGCTATGCTGGATCCCACTTCTGCTAACTACTGGCTACCAGTAGACCAGTATATTGGCGGTATCGAGCACGCTATTTTACATTTGCTTTACTCTCGCTTCTTCCACAAGCTTCTTCGTGATGAAGGTCTCGTGAATTCTGACGAGCCGTTTAAGCGCTTATTATGTCAAGGCATGGTGCTGGCCGACTCTTACTACCGCGAAGACGCGTCTGGTAAGAAAACTTGGTTCTCGCCTACCGAAGTAAGCACAGAAAAAGACGACAAAGGCCGTATTGTTAAAGCATGGCTTACTGCTGACGGTGAAGAAGTTATTCACGGCGGCATGACTAAAATGTCTAAATCGAAGAACAACGGTATCGACCCACAAGAAGTTATCGACCAGTATGGTGCTGATACTGTGCGTTTGTTTACCATGTTTGCCGCGCCACCTGAACAAACGCTTGAATGGGTAGACTCTGGAGTTGAAGGTGCCAATCGTTTCTTGCGTCGTGTATGGAAACTGGTAACCGAACACGTTGAAAAAGGAACGCCTGAAGCTATTGACGTTAAGGCACTGTCGAAAGATCAGCAGGCCCTTCGCCGCGAAGTGCACAAGACCATTGAGAAAGTGTCTGATGACTTAGGTCGTCGTCAAACCTTTAATACTGCGGTTGCAGCCGTAATGGAATTGCTAAATCACCTTCAAAAAGCGCCTCAAGAAAACGCACAGGACATCGCTATTATGCGCGAAGCTTGTGAATCAATCTTGTTGCTTCTTAACCCAATTACGCCACATATTGCTCATGAACTATGGAAGGTATTGGGTCATAGCGAAGATATCGATTTAGCTCCATGGCCGAAAGCTGATAAAGATGCGCTGGTTGAAGATGAAAAACTTATCATTGTTCAGGTTAATGGCAAGGTTCGCGCTAAAATGACAATAGCCGCTGATGCAACCAAAGAGACCATTGAAGCTTCTGCTAAAGCGCAGCCAAACGTTCAACAATTCATCGAAGGAAAAACCATTCGCAAAGTAATTGTTGTTCCTGGCAAGCTTGTGAATATTGTAGCTAACTAGGTCTGCATACTATGAAAAAGCACTTTCAATTCGCAGCAGTTGTAATGAGTATGGTACTGGTAACAGGCTGTGGCTTTCACTTAAGAAGTAGCCCTAGCCTGCCAGATGACGTCAACACAGTTGTCATTGAAAGTGCTAGAGCACACGCGCCGTTGGCGCGTGCTCTCAACAAACGTTTAAATGTTTATGGGTTAAATCGTGTCGATGTGAGCGACTCTGCGTCATCAAGTCAAAATATCAACATATACCTCCTTCCTGAAAAGCTAGAACGGCAACTTCTTTCTGTCTACCCTTCTGGGCAAGTGGCAGAATACGAGCTAATCTACGTTGTTCGCTATCGCGTTCAGTTTCCCGGAAAAGAAGCCGTTATGGCCCAATTTGAGGTGGTGAGGGATTACCAGGACGATCCTGACCAAGTACTTGCAAAATCACGAGAGCTTGATTTGATGTTAAGTGAAATGCGCGACGAGGCAGCAGACATCATGATTAGACGCCTCTCGAGCCAAGCCACTGCAGCGCCGGCTTTATCAACGAATCAGCCATAAGCATGCAAATCTATCCAAATCAATTTAGCCAAGATATAGCAAAAACACTTCGTCCAACCTATTTAGTGTTCGGCGATGAACCCCAGCAAAAATTTGAAGTTATTGAGCAAATTCGTGCTAAAGCCAAAGCCAATGGTTTTGAAGAACGCACAGTGCTGGTTGCAGAAACCGGGTTTAATTGGAACCAGCTTATAGAAGCGACACAAAGTATGTCGCTTTTTTCAAGCCAGCAGTTCATTGAATTAGAATTACCTACTGGGAAGCCAGGTTCTGAGGGCAGTAAAATGCTGCAAGAGGTTGCTGCGTCGCTAAACCCGGATATCTTGTTACTGGTACACGGCCCTAAAATTGGCAAAGACGTACAGCGCGGCAAATGGTTCAAAGTTTTGGACGATATGGGTGCGTCAGTCTTGTGCTATCCCCTTGAAGGCAAACAGCTTAATGCGTGGCTAAACCAGCAGCTAAAGTATCACAACCTCACAGTATCAGCGTCTGGCGCTAAAATGATTGCCGATTTCTGCGAAGGAAACATGCTGGCTGCCAAACAGGAAATTGACAAACTCGCCCTGCTCTATCCTCAGCAGTCAATCACTGAAGAGCAGATCGAAAAAGCCATGGTAGACCAGTCACGCTTTAGCGTATTTCAGCTGGTTGACGTAATGCTAAGCGGTGATAGCACGCGCTGTATAAAGATGCTTTATCGGTTAGAAAGCGAAGGTCTAGAGCCCAACATAATCATCTGGGCGCTCATCAGAGAATGGGAACAGCTTTGGAAGTTGAAGCTAGCGCAGCAAAGCGGTACACCTATTCAGTGGCAGAAGTTTGGTATATGGCGTAACAGGCAGGGTTATTACCAAAGTGCTTTAAATCGGCTTAGCCTTGCTCAGCTAGAAGATATTCAAAAAGCGCTCACGAAATCAGACCACGCGTTTAAGCAAAATGTGGTTGCTCGCCCATACGTTGAAATGTGTCATCTTTGCATGATGTTCATGGGGATGGACTTACGCAATATTCCGCTACTTCAAGCATAAGGGCAGTATGTAGTGCGTGAGACAACGAAACCCCGAATTAGGTCCACTGTGAAAGCCATTCTTGGCGGAACATTTAATCCTCCACATAAAGGCCATATATTTGCTGCCTTAAAAGCTGCAGATGAAATTGGGATTACGCATGTACACCTGATGCCCTGTAAGCTTGCGCCGCATAAGTCCGTTGGTGTGTCAGAGACTCACCGGGTTAAAATGATTGAACTGTGCGCTCAAACCAATGAAAGACTTATTCCAGAATTGATCGAGCTGTCATTACCATCGCCGTCTTACACGGTAAAAACGCTGCGCGCCTTAAAGGAAAAAAGCGCTGACACAATCTGTTTTTTCATTGGCGCAGATTCGCTGTATAATCTAGATAAATGGTACGAGTGGGAACACCTGCTCGATTATTGTCACTTAGTGGTAATGCGTAGAGACGATGAAATATTTTCGCCTCCCCCCGCAGTACAAACGTGGTTAGATTGTCATGTGACTCGCGAAAAACGTGTTATACACGAAAAGCCTGCTGGTCACGTGTTATTAATCGACACACCACTTTATAGTGTTTCATCAACTGAAATTCGAGATGTGCTATCTGGTATAGCAAAGCCTGCGAAGGCCGATGTATTAAATCGTTCCTCTATCAACGGATGGCTAGAAGAGGATGTACTTAAGTACATCAACGAACATCAGTTATATAAAAGTTAAGTAAGTGAGGAAAACTCTTGGAGAGTCAACAGCTCAAACAGTTTGTTAAAGACAAAATTGACGATATGAAAGGCCGTGATGTTATTGAATTAGACGTTCGCGGCAAATCTAGCATTACAGACACAATGATCATTTGTTCTGGTAATTCGAAGCGCCATGTTTCTTCTATTGCAGAAAATGTAATGGTAGAAGCAAAAAATGCCGGCCACGCTCCCGGGAGTGTGGAAGGTAAAGAGACTGGCGAATGGGTACTTGTCGACTTTGGCGATGTTATTTTGCACGTTATGCAAGACGAAACCCGTGATTTCTATCAGTTAGAAAAACTGTGGTCATAGCGGTTTAACCTGCCGCTTGTCGCAAGCAGTAGCACGGTCGGTAAAGGCCATACTTTGTTGTGTATGGCCTTTATTGCGTAAGTGAAACAGTAAATCCTGAAGTAAGGTAAAGTTAAGTGCGTATACAGATTGTCGCCGTTGGAACAAAGATGCCGAACTGGGTTAGTGCGGGTGTTGATGAATTCATACGCCGTTTTCCTAGTGATATGCCGGTTTCTTTTACCGAAATCCCTGCAGGCAAACGGGGGAAAAACGCCGACATTAAACGCATCTTAGAAAAAGAAGGCGAGCTTATGCTTGCCGCCATTCCAAAAGGTAACCGCATTGTGACCTTAGAAGTTACAGGTAAACCTTGGGATACACCGACACTTGCTAAGCAACTCGATAACTGGAAAATGGACGGAAGGGACGTCAGTCTTCTCATCGGTGGGCCTGAAGGGCTTGCTCCAGAGTGTATTTCCGCGTCAGAACAAAAGTGGTCGTTATCGGCTCTAACCCTTCCACACCCTCTTGTCAGGATTATCCTAACAGAGAGCTTATATCGTGCTTGGTCGGTGACGCAAAACCACCCTTATCACCGTGAATAAGATGTTGTTCCGCTAATGCAAAGGAAGTCAATGCAACGAAAACGCCAGGCAATACGCGACCACTCTGCTGAAGCAAACTTATTCGCACGTCGCGCTTCCATAGCATTTATCATCGTGGTCGCAATGTTAGGAATAGTGCTAAATAACTTATATTCCCTGCAAGTTACTCAGTTCGAAGATTATCAAACCCGCTCAAACGGCAATAGGATAAAAGTTCTGCCTATCGCGCCAAACCGAGGGCTAATTTACGACCGTAATGGTGTTCTTCTGGCGGAAAATCGCCCTGTTTTTAGCTTGGAAGTTATCCCTGAAGACGTCGAAGATATCGACAAAACACTTGCCGATTTAACCGCTCTAATGGGAATAACAAGCGATGAATTAGAGCGCTTTCAGTCAACGCTAAAAGGTACTCGTCGATTCAAACCTGTGGCGTTGCGTACACAGCTTACAGAAGAAGAAGTTGCGTTATTTTCGGCGAGTAAGCACAAATTCCCCGGTGTACAAATTGAAGCCCGGTTGGCCCGTCATTACCCTTATAAAGAAACGCTTACCCATGCACTAGGGTACGTTGCGCGTATTAACAAGCGAGACTTACAAAAATTAGTTGAAGCTGGCCAAGAAGATAACTACGCGGCTACGCATGACATTGGCAAGCTGGGCATAGAAAAGTATCACGAAGAATTACTGCATGGAGAGGTGGGTTATCAGCAGGTAGAGGTGAATAACCAGGGGCGCATTATTCGCGTCCTAAGTGTAGAACCGCCAACACCTGGCAAAGATATCGTGCTGAATCTCGATTTAGAACTTCAGTTAGAAGCGCAGCGTATTATCGACGGCATGCGCGGCGCGGTCGTGGTAACTGATATCAAAACCGGCGGTGTACTCGCCCTTTATTCGAACCCCAGTTACGATCCAAACTTATTCGTTCACGGTATCAGCAGTAAAAACTATTCTGCGCTTTTAAATTCACCCGACCGCCCACTTATTAATCGCGCCACTCAAGGGCAATACCCTCCAGCATCAACGATAAAGCCACATCTCGGCTTTGTAGGCTTGGAAGAAGGTGTAATCACAAAAGACTACACCATTACTGACACAGGTCGCTACAAGCTACCTAACGTATCACACGTGTGGCGTGACTGGCGCAGATGGGGGCACGGTAAAGTTGACGTATCGAAAGCGATAGAAGTGTCGTGTGATACCTATTACTACGAACTGGCCTATAAACTTGGTATCGATAAAATCAGTGAGGCCATGTATGAATTTGGTTTCGGCGATTTCACCGGAATTGATTTGTACGAAGAGTCAGACGCTAATATGCCCAGTCGTGGATGGAAGCGAGCGCGTTTTAACCAACCATGGTATATCGGTGATACCATTCCTGTTGGTATAGGGCAAAGCTACTGGACTACCACCCCTATCCAACTAAACACGTCCGTCAACGCACTGATAAACGCTGGCGAACGTTATATTCCTCAATTAATAAGAGGATATATGAATTCCGATACGTCGGTTGACCTTATTCCCCTCAAATCGCTTCGTCCTATCGAGATTAAAAATCGCGACAATCTGGATGTAGTACTAAACGCAATGCGAGACGTGGTAAGTGGTGAAGAAGGCGGCGCTAGACATGCATTTGCCGATACACCATACGATTCAGCGGGAAAAACCGGGACGGCCCAGCTATTTACAGTTGGACAAAACGAAAAATACGACGCATCTAAAATAGACGAGCGACTAAGAGACAACGCAATGTACGTTGGTTTCGCGCCGTTTGAAGACCCTGAAATATCTGTGACTGTGGTGCTAGAAAATGTAGGGGGCGGAAGTAAAAATGCGGCACCGGTAGCCCGTCAAATAATGGACTTTTATTTTCGAGACCGTATCTTCGATACTAATAATGAAGAAACCGCACAAAATGATTTAATGTTAGGGGCATCGCAGTGAAAAGAACGACTATAAACCCCAACAAAATTAATTTACTGCAGCGGATTCATATTGATGGATGGCTGCTGGTTGGCTTACTTGTTTTAAGTGGTGTGGGTCTATTTACGCTGTATTCAGCATCTGGCCAAGACATGGAGCAAATGGAACGACAGTTCATTCGCCTTGGCTTTAGCTTTGTTGTTATGTTTGTGTTAGCTCAATTCCCCCTCGGCGTTTATCGCTTTTTCTCCACCTATGCCTATGTTGGTGGCCTACTCATGCTTATCGCCGTTTTGCTGTTTGGCGATATGGGTAAAGGTGCGCAGCGATGGTTAGATTTGGGCTTTATACGCTTTCAGCCTTCAGAATTAATGAAGTTAGCTGTTCCCATGATGGTAGCTTGGTATATCAGCAAGTTTACCCTACCGCCTCGCAGCGCCCATATTATTTTGGGGTTTGCCCTTGTTGTCGTACCCACAATCCTTATTGCTAAACAACCAGACTTGGGTACATCACTGCTTATAGCAAGTTCGGGGGTATTCGCTATCTTTCTTGCAGGCATGAGCTGGAGGCTTATTTCTGTAGTCGGCGCCCTCATTGGCGCGTTTGCGCCGGTCATGTGGTTCTTCTTAATGAAGGATTATCAGAAACAGCGCGTATTAACGTTTCTAAATCCAGAGAGCGACCCGCTGGGTTCAGGTTATCACATTATTCAATCGAAGATCGCCATCGGCTCAGGAGGCGTTGATGGTAAAGGTTGGCTACAGGGCACTCAATCTCAATTGGAGTTTTTGCCTGAGCGACACACCGACTTCATATTTTCTGTATTTAGTGAAGAATTCGGCCTGACAGGCGTAATGTGTTTAATGGCTATTTATCTTTTCATAATTTTGCGCGGCCTAATTATTTCAAGCAGAGCGCAAGACGCCTATGCAAAATTACTAGGTGGCAGTATAACTCTGACTTTCTTTGTATACGTGTTTGTGAACATGGGCATGGTATCGGGGTTACTACCTGTTGTAGGTGTCCCCCTACCTTTGGTGAGTTTTGGTGGTACATCTATGGTGACTTTGATGGCCGGATTTGGCATTCTAATGGCAATAGCCACACAGAAACGATTAATGTCTAGATAAACCCTATGTTGCATCATCTGATTTCAGTACGTGTAATGCTTATCGAAAAACTGGCAAACCGGATGTACTATAAGTATGCTGCAGCGCTTCTAGTAGGGTTACTGCTGAGCGGGTGCCAGAGCACACCAACACAAAGTAGCCGCTATACACAGCACAAAGACTCTGCACCAAAGCACGTAGCCAAGACACCTGAAACATTGGATGCCGTGCCTCAGTATGAGGCGTATCGCATGTTTAACAGCAGGCCATACAAAGTGCTTGGTAAACACTATACGCCAATGAACAGTGGTAAAGGTTATGAGGAAGTAGGCTACGCGAGTTGGTACGGTCAAAAATTCCATGGCCATTTAACCTCAAATGGCGAAACTTACAATATGTTCGCCATGAGCGCCGCTCACAAAACTCTACCTCTTCCCTCTTATGTTCGCGTGACCAACTTAGAGAATAACAAGCAGGCAATTGTGCGCGTTAATGACCGCGGCCCGTTTCACGACAATAGAATTATTGACCTGTCTTATGCAGCAGCAGTCAAATTAGGCTATCACAGTAAAGGCACGGCCAAGGTCAAATTAGAAGTTATCCATTTTGACGAACGCAACAATGTTACCGTAGGTAATGGTCCCACGGTCTCTTATGACGAATATCTTGGTATTGATGTAGTGCCGTCTCCTAAAGTTGTAGTGAATACAAATTCCCCTGAAACGGCGACAGAAAGCAGTAGTGAAGTCGGTAACGGTATCTATATACAGGTCGCAGCACTATCTAACGCTGAAAAAGCGAAATCTATTTCTAATGTTTTATCGGCGCTATATCAAATTCCGGCCCACCTCCCTGTTGCGGATAACATTTATAAACTTCAACTGGGCCCTATCCACGACGAGGCCGTCGTTGCAGAAGTGCTGCAGCAACTCAAGCAGAATGGCTACCCGAACGCCTACGCTATCACTCAAATGCTGTAAGCAAAATGAAGGCTCTTTATTAACACGTGAGCATGAAAAACCCACGCCTTGTAATCCATTTTTCCTCTCCTTTTCCATGACACTGCAGGTTGCTTACTAAATCGTCTATTTTGTGGCATTTTTGTGTCATTCAGCAGGCAATATCACGGTTTCTTCGTCTAACACCTACTAAGACGTAAACTTTTTTGATAAAACCTAGTCTTACAGGCAGCCTTTCGTTAGGATCTAGCTTAGCCCTTTGATAAATCAGGGTTGGCATTAATGATTCGGTTACGAACTGGACAAAAGCTAAATTTGGGTAGCCATGTTTTGCGGTATTCGCTTCGCGGTCTCCGCAACAATAGGGTAAGCTTTAACTCACACGGATAAAACGGTCAAAGAAATTAGAACCATGCTCAGAATAATTCAACGCGCTAAACCGTCATTACTTTCATTTGCCTTTTTGGTAATGGGCTCTTTACTAATTACAGCAGACGCTGCAGTAGTAACACCGCCTGCACCAACAGTTGCTGCTGAAGGTTTTTTACTTACCGACTATGAAACAGGCAATGTCATCGCATCGAAAAATGCAGACATGCAGCTTGCGCCCGCAAGCTTAACCAAAATTATGACTATCTACGTAATCGGTAAAGAACTTCAAGCAGGCAATATCAGCTTAGATGACGAAGTTACCATTTCTGAAAATGCATGGGCGAAAAAATTCCCTGACTCTTCAAAAATGTTTATCGAAGTGGGTACACAAGTTTCAGTAAGAGATTTATTACGAGGCATCGTTGTTCAATCAGGCAACGACGCATGCGTAGCCATGGCAGAGCACGTTGCGGGGTCAGAGTCGGCCTTCGCTAGCATGATGAATGCACATACTGCGTCTCTTGGTATGACGGGTTCACATTGGGTAAATGCACACGGGTTACACGACCCAGATCACTACACCACTCCTCGTGATATGGCCATTTTGTCTCGCGCACTTATTGCAGAAACGCCAGAGATGTACAAAATTTACAGTGAAAAAGAATTTACGTACAACGGTATTAAGCAGTATAACCGCAACAGCCTGTTGTGGGATAAAAGCCTAAACGTGGACGGTATCAAGACAGGTCATACTTCAGATGCAG
This sequence comes from Alteromonas sp. KUL150, assembly GCF_009811475.1. NCBI lineage: Bacteria > Pseudomonadati > Pseudomonadota > Gammaproteobacteria > Alteromonadales > Alteromonadaceae > Alteromonas > Alteromonas sp. KUL150. Next base: position 2,589 of record NZ_BLIJ01000008.1, on the reverse strand, counting down.
GTTACAGCTTAATTACTTCAGCAGAGCAAGGCGGTATGCGCCTTATCTCTGTAGTAATGGGCACTGACAGCGAACGTGCCCGAAAAGTGGAAAACAAAAAGCTGCTTAAATACGGTTTCCGTTTTTATGAAACGCTTACTCCCTATCAAGCTGGCCATAGCTTTGTAGCACATCGTATCTACATGGGTGATAGAGAAACGGTAGACCTTGGAATTAATCAATCTACCCCCATTACTATTCCCCGTGGACAAGCGGCTAATTTAGAAGCTAACTTTGAGCTGGACAACAAGCTTGAAGCACCTCTGGCAAAAGGTCAGGTTGTTGGAAAACTCTACCTGCAGCTAGACGGTGAAGATGTAGCTAGTTACCCACTGGTAACCCTTCAAGAAGTTAAAGAAGGGAGCTTCTTTAATCGCGCTAAAGACTACATTATGCTTCAGCTAGGATTTGACGACGAGTAAGTTCACGTACTGAAAACGTTAAAAAGCTAGTTGTGAAGCGGCCAGATTTGTTACAATCTGGCCGTTTTTTTATATGATATTTTAAGTACCAAGGATATCGCATGGATACCCGTTTCGACGAATTACTAGATTTTCCAACTCACCAGACGTTTAAAGTAATGGGCGTTGCCCATGAGAAACTACCTGAACAGGTGGTAAGCTGTCTTCAGGAGCATGCTCCTGGCGACTATTCACCTAATGTAAAACCAAGTAGTAAAGGTACCTATCACTCGGTTTCAGTTAGTGTGCGTGTGACGAGCAAAGAGCATATGGAAACCATCTACACTGAACTGGCTAAATTAGAGCTAGTTAGGGTTGTACTTTAAGTGAATGAGCAGTCGACGTTAGCTGACACCGATGGCGTTATTATACGTCAGCTAGGACGTCAGCCGTATGAGCCCATCTTTGAGGCAATGAAACGCTTTACAGATGAACGTGGAGAGACCACCTTAGACGAGATTTGGCTAGTAGAACACGACGCCGTTTTCACCCAAGGACAGGCGGGAAAAGCTGAGCATATACTCATGCCTGGTGACATCCCGGTAGTACAGGTCGACCGAGGCGGTCAAGTTACCTACCACGGGCCAGGCCAGCAAGTTATCTATCTTTTACTCAATATAAAACGTAGAAAGCTAGGTGTGCGCCACTTAGTAACCGCCATGGAGGAAGCTGTGGTCGGACTACTTGAAAAGTATGGCGTAAAGGCATACCCAAAACCCGATGCGCCGGGTGTTTATGTTGATGAAAGAAAAGTTTGTTCGCTAGGTTTAAGAATACATAATGGCTGCTCGTTTCACGGCTTGGCATTAAATGTTAATATGGATCTAACACCGTTTCAGCGTATTAATCCCTGTGGTTATGCCGGTATGGAAATGATAGATACCGCTCGACTCAACGGTCCAACTACGCTTGAAACCGCGGGTAATGAATTAACGCATTTATTACTAGAAGCACTTTCTATTGCGGAACCAACATACAAAGAAGGTTTTGATGAGTAACGCACGACCTCAAGCGGGGGTAAAACTCCGTGATGACGAAAAAGTAAAACACATTCCAGTCACTATTATCCCTTCCGAAAAAGAAGAGATGCTGCGTAAGCCAGAGTGGATAAAAATCAAACTTCCTCGTACTACCGAGAAAATTGATCACATAAAGCAAACGCTTCGCAAAAATAACCTTCACTCGGTATGCGAAGAAGCAAGCTGCCCTAATCTTGCTGAGTGTTTTAACCACGGTACTGCCACCTTTATGATTTTAGGTGATATCTGTACTCGTCGTTGTCCGTTCTGTGACGTAGCGCACGGTAAGCCCCTGCCCCCAAGCGCGGAAGAGCCAGAAAAGCTAGCGAAAACCATTGCTGAAATGAAGCTTCGTTATGTTGTTATTACGTCTGTTGACCGTGATGACTTACGCGACGGTGGTGCGCAGCATTTTGTAGACTGTATCAATGCCATACGTGAGCACAGCCCAACCACAACTATCGAAGTATTAGTTCCTGACTTCCGTGGGCGTATGGACCGAGCGCTTGAAATTTTCAAAAATGGAGTCCCAGACGTATTTAACCACAACTTGGAAACCATTCCTCGCTTGTATCGTGAATGTCGTCCGGGTGCTAACTACCAATGGTCATTAGACTTACTTAAAAAGTTCAAGGCGCAACACCCTAACGTAATGACCAAATCAGGTCTTATGATGGGCATGGGTGAAGAAAACGAAGAGATCCAAGGTGTACTTGATGACCTTCGCGCTCATGATGTTGATATGCTTACGCTAGGACAATATTTGCAACCTAGTCGCCACCACTATCCGGTAAAACGCTATGTGCACCCTAAGGAGTTTGATGCCCTAGGTGACTACGCAAAAGAAATCGGTTTCAAGCATGCAGCATGTGGTCCTATGGTTCGTTCAAGCTACCATGCCGATCAGCAAGCAGCAGGCAAAGAAGTCAAATAACGACAGTGTGTATTAAGACCACTCGCATGGTTATGAACACCTATGAAACTCACGGCCGTTAAAGACTGTCGATACTCTCAAAAGCGGTGTTCATCACCGCTTTTTTTTACCTAGCTCATTTAAGCACGCCTCAATT
>NZ_BLIJ01000007.1:0-105701 GCF_009811475.1 Alteromonas sp. KUL150 | reverse complement strand
ACTGCTATTACGGGGTGACAACGCCGTGGGTATTGATAGAATGCCCGTCAAATTCGCTATCTCCCTTTGAAAGTTTTTTCAAACAGGTGTTAAAGGTCACGTAATGCGCAAACATATCTATATTGCCTATACCGGTGGAACAATTGGTATGAAGCCTTCTAAACAAGGCTATGTGCCTGCTGCCGGCTTCTTGTCAGATACATTGAAAAAGATGCCAGAGTTTCATCGAACTGAGATGCCTCTTTTCACATTGCATGAGTACGATAACCTTATCGACTCATCAGATATGGACCCCTCTGATTGGCAACGCATTGCAGATGATATCTCCGCAAACTACGATAAGTACGATGGCTTCATCATTTTACATGGTACTGATACCATGGCGTACACCGCCTCAGCGCTAAGTTTTATGCTAGAAGATTTGTCAAAGCCAGTCATTGTGACAGGATCTCAGATTCCTTTGGCTGAACTTCGTTCTGACGGACAAGTCAATCTACTTAATTCGTTGTATGTTGCCGCGAACTTTCCCATTGCTGAAGTGGGGCTTTTCTTTAACAACAGGCTACTGCGCGGAAACCGCAGTCGAAAGGTCGACGCTGACGGATTTAGTGCCTTCGATTCACCAAACTTCCCTCCTCTCTTGGAAGCGGGAATTAACATTCGCCTTAAAGCGGGTACGATGGCAAGCGCACCAGATAACGGCCTTACGGTTTCAAACGTTAAAGCTCAGCCCATTGGTATGGTGAACCTTTATCCGGGCATAGCGCCTGAGGTAATAAAGAATACGCTTCAACAACCGGTCAACGCCCTTATACTTTTAAGTTACGGTGTGGGCAACGCACCACAAAACCCTGAACTTATTGCCCAGCTTAAATATGCTAAATCAAGGGAAATTCCGGTATTGAACTGCACGCAGTGTATGCGTGGTCGGGTCAACATGGGCGGTTATGCAACAGGGCATGGCCTCCAAGAAGTCGGAGTACTCTCTGGAAGTGATATGACGCCAGAGGCAGCGCTTGCAAAACTTCATTATTTACTAAGCAAAGACCTGGCTTTCGACGAGGTGTGTCGATTACTTACTCAGAACTTGCGCGGTGAATTAAGCGACTAATTATTCGCTTATTCACAATACGCCATTAAATCTTCAACGTTTTGATTTTGATAACGTTAATTTGAGAAAAGGTTATAACCGTGACAACTATATACTCAGGTGCGCTAAAAAAGATGCGCACCTCTGCCGATGAAAATAATACCGTACATTACACACTGCCAATTGGCGAAGAGCTGATAGATATAAACGCGCTTATCGGCAAAGAGATAACCGTGACCTATTCCGGCGACATAAATTGTGTGCACTGTAACAGAAAAACCAAGAAGAGCTTCAATCAGGGTTATTGCTATCCTTGCTTGATTTCACTTGCCCAATGCGACAGTTGTATCATCAAACCTGAAAAATGCCATTTTCACGAAGGCACGTGCAGAGAGCCTGAGTGGGGAGAAGCACATTGTTTTAGTGAGCACTTTGTTTACTTAGCAAACACTGGCACAGTAAAGGTGGGCATCACTCGTCAGGTTACTGATGGTGTTTCAACGCGCTGGATGGATCAAGGCGCAACCCAAGCCACTGTTATGCTACGTGTGCCTGATAGGCTTACCAGTGGATTAGTTGAAACTTTGTGTAAAGACCATATCGCTGATAAAACGAATTGGCGTACCATGCTTAAGGGCAAACCTGATGAGGTTGACCTAGAACAGGTAAAAACTGAACTAATGGAAAAAATCGAAAACGATTTAGACGCATTGAAACAGGAAAAAGGGCTTCAAGCCGTATCAGAAGTGAACAGCACCATTCACGATATTCACTACCCTGTTAAAGACTACCCAGTCAAAATTAAATCGCTTAATTTGGATAAGACACCTGCGTTTTCAGGTATTTTACAAGGCGTGAAAGGGCAATATTGGATGTTAGATGAAGACCACGTTATTAATATTCGAAAATTTGCCGGTTACAACGTTCAGCTAGCATTTTAAAATACCCATACCTTATGGCCTGCTACATTTTATCTAGTAGCAAGCCATGCAAAAAGACGACGGAACTATGATGAATTATGTTACTGCCAAAACTCGAAGTAGTCGCTTGAGTTTCTCTGCGGTTTAGGGGCCGGTTCAAATGTAGGCGTGCCGAGGTACAAGAAACCAACTAATTCGTCTTCTTCACTTAAGCCAAGCCCATTTCTTACTGTTTCGCATTGTGCGTAACTGCCCGTGCGCCACATACCGTTAAAGCCTTGTGCAACGGCTGCCATTTGCATTGCCATAACGCCACAGCTTGCTGACGCTATCTGTTCAACCTTTGGAACCTTTTCATGTTCAATATGTTTAGCGATAGCAACGATAACCATAGGAGCACGATGAGGAAGTTGAACAGCCCTCTCTATCTCTTTCTGCGTTTTATCGTTTTCTATGGCAGATTGCTCGTACAAAGCACCAAGCTTATCTAGCCCCTTTCCAGTACAAACAATGAATCGCCAAGGTGTTAAACACGCATGATCAGGAGCACGCAAAGCTGCCTGCATAATATTTTCTAGTGCATCACCGCTGGGCGCCGGAGATTCTAAACGTGGCTGAGAGCTTCGATTCAGTAATAGTGTTAATGCGTCCATTTACGTCCCTTCTTTTATGAATAACACGGTCGTCAACACAATAATCGTGTTGCCGCTACCCATTATTAACTTTAAAACTTGCTTAGAGTAATTTGAAGATCCTACGGTCCGCAAACAAAAAAGACCAGAATATTCCGGTCTTTTAGCTATGCCTTCAAAAAAATAATGTGTTTACTTCTACGACTTTTGAGAAGAGCGCCATTTGCTTATAAGGTAATCCACGCTGACAAAGCGCCCGCCCCCGTATACCAACAACACAAATAGCATGACAAAGTAGGTCGCGGCAAACTCTACTCCATTGTTTAAAATGACAAGGTTTCCACTTGAAGTCAGCCAGTCGTAGTGACCATATTCTTGTAGAAGCGACTTTGCTGCGTTTAGCTTTTGTGGAGCTTCCATAACGCTTTGGTTATAGAAAATTGTGCCATCAGCTAGCCAAGATGATGCATCAGCAATGGCTAGCCAACCGTTTTTTGCATGCACACTAAACATGGCTACGAGCATGGTTATTAGCAAAGGTATACTCACAAGGCGAGTAAGTGCCCCAAACAGAAGAAATATTCCGCCTACCAATTCGGCAGCAGTGGCCAAAAATGCCATTACTAAAGGTGCGGGTAAACCCAAACCATAATCTTCATTGCCAAACCAATCGACAATATTTTCAAAACTCGAAGCCTTGTTCCATCCTGCTTGAATCATGACTGGTGCTAAATATAAGCGTATTAAAAGTAAGGGTAAACCGTCGACTAAATACAGCCGCGCTACACTCTGATGATAAAGCTGAAACATGGTATTCTCTGGTTATTGTGATTTTTATAAAAGAACGAGAATTCATGAAAAAAATTTCATCACGTAGAAGTAGCTCGTCACCATTTTCTAAGATCATGAGAAAAGGACATCAAAAGACTGGCTACAAGGACCGAAACGGCGCGTTGCTGATGTGTATGAGTGAAAATGACCATAAGCGAATCGCCAAACTCATTGCTAAATGGCTCGAAAACGGCGTTTAATACTAATCCACATAGTGAGCCCAGTTGAGTTCACAGGCTGTAAAAGGGCGGTAAATGCCATTTGTCTATTCAGATTAATGTCTCGCTCACAAAAAATTACAATTAAGTTAGCGATCTTATTCGTTTTAGGTAACATAATAGAACGCAGTACATTGAGTAAGCTAAGCCTAAATTGTCTTGCTCTAGTTAGTTAATCAAAAAAGGTAGTGACAACATGGCAGCCAAAGGAAATTGGACCAAATCCTTGTTTATTGGCTTGTGGACGGTGCTTAACTTTACCCGCAAACTTTTCTTTAATTTGATTTTCATCGTTATTTTTGTCGGATTGATTATCGCAATATCCGGGCAAGACGACGAAAAGCTCACCGTCAACAAAGACAGTGCATTATTCCTGACGCTGAACGGTAAACTGGTTATCGAGAAAGAAAGTATCGATCCCTTCGAGCAGTTTTTACAGGAATCGTTGGGCAGTGAACCGGAAAATCCTGAAGTGCTCGTTCGCGATGTGGTAAAGGTACTGGAAAATGCCCAGAAAGACCGTCGTATAAAGGCGTTAGTGCTTGACCTTCAAGGCTTAACCGGTGGAGGTCTAGATAAACTTCGCGCAGTGGCTAATGCTATCGACGCATTTAAAGAATCTGAAAAGCCTGTATATGCCATCGGCGACTACTTTTCACAAGACCAATACTATCTAGCTGCTCACGCCGATAATATCTACCTAAACCCAATGGGCGGTTTAATGTTTGAGGGTTATGGCCGCTATGGCATGTACTTTAAAGACATGCTCGAGAAGCTAAAAGTAACCACGCACATCTTCCGAGTGGGAACCTACAAGTCTGCCGTTGAACCTGTAATGCGCAATAACATGTCGGATGAAGCTAAAGCTGCCGAGAAGAAGTGGCTTGATGGCTACTGGTCACAGTACAAATCTGATGTAGCTGCAGCTCGTGGCATCGACGAAACTAACTTCGATGAAACACTAGAAGGTTTACTGTCTAAGTTTGAAGCCGCAGGTGGTGATTTCGCTCAGTATGCGCTTCAGAATAACTGGGTAGACGCGCTGAAAACACGTGAAGAAGTGCGCCTTGAACTTGTTGAACTGGTGGGTGAAGATGACAACGAGCTTGGCGTTAATTTAACGTCATTTAACAGCTATCTGAAGGTCATCAACCCGCCTATGCCTGTGATTGAATCTGATATAGATAAAGTAGCTATTGTCGTGGCAAAAGGTACTATTTTAGATGGCAATCAAAAAGCGGGAACCATTGGTGGTGACAGTACGGCTCGACTTTTGAGAAAAGCGCGTTTAAACGACAAAGTGAAAGCCGTAGTGCTACAGATAGATTCACCAGGAGGGAGTGCTTTTGCGTCTGAGGTAATCCGTCAGGAAGTATTGCAGCTTCAACAATCAGGTAAGCCCGTAATCGCATCGATGAGCACCTATGCAGCTTCAGGTGGTTACTGGATAGCGGCGAGTACAGATAAAATTATTGCTAGCCCAAGCACTATCACCGGCTCTATTGGTGTGTTCGGTATGTTTATGACCTACGAGAACTCACTGGATTATTTGGGCATTCACAGTGATGGCGTTGGTTCAACCGAACTTGCCGGATTTTCTGCAGTTCGTCCGTTAGCCCCTGAGTTCGGTCAAATTCTTCAGCACAACGTAGAAAATACGTACGGCAACTTCTTGTCGCTTGTTTCTCAAGCAAGAGGCATGACCGTAGAGGAAGTAGATAGCGTTGCACAGGGTCGCGTGTGGATTGGTTCTGATGCTATCGAATTGGGTTTGGTTGACCAGCTTGGTACCGTTGATGATGCTGTCGTCGCAGCCGCTGAGATGGCTGAGCTTGAAAAATACGATACTTTCTATGTCAAACGCACGTTAACTGCTCAAGAAATTTTCTGGAAAGAATTTTTTGGCCAAGCAATGACCGTCGTTGGTAAGTGGCAGTTCGCTCATGCAGATTCTGCACTTGTTAATGAGTTTAAGCGTGTGCTTAGAGAAATAAGCGTAGTGAGTAAGCTTAATGACCCCAAGGGCACCTATGTGCTGTGTTTGCCCTGCGATATTAAATAGTAGATTGAAAAATTTAGATAAACGCTAAGAGATAGTAACATCGCAGCAAATGATTTAACCCAAGAACAGCGTCGCATCATTACCGACGCTGTTTTTTATTGCTTTAAACAAGCAGAAGATTACTTCTCGCGTACCTTTTCCTACCCTACCGTCACGTTTCGACGCTCAGGAAAAAATGCAGGAACGGCCTTCTTGCAGCAAAATCGCCTTAACTTCCATCCTATTTTATACAGAGAAAATACAAACGCCTTTTTAGATGATGTGGTGCCACATGAGGTGAGCCATCTTTTGGTTTGGACACTTTTTGGAAGAGTACAGCCCCATGGAAAAGAGTGGCAGTCCATGATGATTGATGTGTTTGGCTGCAAACCTGACGCGACACACCAGTTTGATATAAAAGGCGTTGCCCGCACTTTTGAATACCACTGTGACTGCGACACCTATGCATTAAGTACCCGCCGGCACAATAAAATCTTAAGAGGTGCGCAATACAAGTGTAAGAAGTGTAGTGCCCTTTTACAAATGGCCTGACAACCAGGACTTATAAACTAAAATCATAAGCTCAAGCTGTTTAGCAACAATAAATGTCTTTAATTAAACCAATGCTTAGTAAATACGTTATCGAGATCGTTAAATGCCGTTTTGAGAAGCTGTGCTAGTTCTTTGTATTTGGGTTTTGATTTAGCATTCGCAATGTTCACGCCCTGTGAGCGCATTTTGGTGTGAATTTCTTGATACCAACTTTTAAGCTGCGGCGGTAAATATTGATCTGAACGATGCCCCAACCACAGTAGACCTTGCATCGGCAAACTAAGAAAAAATGCACCTATCGCGATGGTTTGAGGCAAATAATCTGAACCTAGGTTTTGAAACAATAGTGCGCAAGATACCATTGCTACAGGAGGCATCGTTTTTATTGCAAACTTGGTAGCGGCAACAACGCGGCACTCAGGGAAGAATGCATAGAGTTCTTTTCTCACAGGCCATGTCTTCATGTACTGCTGACCGTTTTTCAACATTGTCATTACTGATTGAGACATGGTCTACCTCTCTTCAACCCGTTCACTTTAAAATTTAGGAACGCGGTTCATATATTTTTAATACGTATCTAGCTGAGAGCCTGTTCAACAGCGCTCATACTTTTTTAACAGTGTACGCAAATATTATGAATCACGTGTAGTTAAATTGTAATAATCATTTCGACTAAAACAAGCTGAATTCGTTTAATGTTACAAAATAGTCGAAGCAAGGTCTTTGGTGTTCCCAGTGCACTTTGAGATTTTCAGACCTAATAAACTCACTGTGCAAAAGCCATTTTTCACTATTTGGGCTAGTTCAATTGGTATATCCGCTCAATTAAAATAGATTTAACTAACGTGGCATTTCTATTTCAATACGATTAAAGCTAGGGTTTACATATAAATCGGCGGGTAAAGTGTAGAAGTAAATGATGTAAGCTATGGTTATCTTTAAGTGACATTTTCTTCGCTTGGAGGCATCATATACGCCTAAAGCCTGAGTGATATCGAACCAGAGTGCCCATCGTTTTACAAAAACGATTCAGGGCGTAAATACCGTTTCTATGTCGCTGGCAGATAACCATTGTAAAAGTAACTAGGTGTTGTGCTTGATTTAAATATTTTTGCCCCTACCTAGCCTTCTAAGAGAAATTATATAAGTAACCCAAACGGGTGAATTATTTGGAGAGGAAAATGGCAGAAAGCAGACACGTCCGTCTACTTATTTTAGGTTCTGGACCTGCAGGATACTCAGCGGCAGTTTATGCTGCACGCGCGAATCTCGAACCTGTATTACTGACTGGTATTCAACAAGGCGGACAGCTTACTACCACAACAGAAGTAGAGAACTGGCCAGGGGATCCTGAAGGTCTCACTGGTCCTGATTTAATGGTTCGTATGCAAAAGCATGCAGAAAAATTTGATACTGAAATCATTTTCGACCACATCAATAAAACAGACCTTTCCAAGCGCCCATTTACTCTATATGGCGACAGCGGTACATACACATGTGACGCGTTGATTATCGCAACGGGTGCATCTGCTAAGTATCTGGGTCTTGAATCTGAGCAAGCATTCATGGGTAAAGGTGTTTCTGCCTGCGCAACCTGTGATGGTTTCTTCTATCGCAACCAGAAAGTCGCGGTTATCGGTGGTGGTAATACCGCAGTTGAAGAAGCGCTTTACCTTTCAAATATTGCGTCAGAAGTGCATGTTGTTCACAGAAGAGACAGCTTTAGAAGTGAAAAAATTCTTGAGCAGCGCCTTCGTGATAAAGCGGAAAACGGTAACGTTGTATTACACCTTAATCGCACATTAGACGAAGTGCTTGGTGACGAAATGGGTGTGACTAAAATTCGCATCAAGGATACTGACAGCGAAGCAACAGAAGAGCTTGACGTAATGGGCTTATTCGTTGCCATTGGTCACAAGCCGAATACGGATATATTCGACGGCCAGCTTGAGATGAAAGATGGCTACATCGTTGTAAATAGCGGCACGAACGGCAATGCCACGCAAACAAGTGTTGAAGGCGTGTTTGCCGCTGGCGATGTGAGTGACCACATCTATCGTCAGGCGATCACTTCTGCGGGTACAGGCTGTATGGCGGCCCTAGACGCTGAAAAGTACCTAGATGGTACTATGCCTGAACAAGGTTGATAACAGACCTGTCAGCCCTACTTTTCGGTAGGGCTTTTTATTTATGATAGCGTTGCATTATATTGAAGAAGGCGCGCCCTTCCCTGCTGTAGATACTGCACTAGAGGATCCAAATGGTCTGCTAGCTTTTGGTGGTGACCTCAGTCCGGCGCGCTTATATTCTGCCTACTCTCAGGGCATATTTCCTTGGTTTAGCGATGAAGAGCCACTATTGTGGTGGTCACCTGATCCAAGAGCGATAATAGAGCTCGACGATTTTGTTGCTTCAAAGAGCCTCAAAAAGCTCGCTCGTAAACAAAAGTATAAAGTTACCCTTAACTATGCGTTTGACCGAGTGATAAAGGCATGTTCAAGCACGCCACGGAAAAATCCAACTTCAGGCAGTGTTTCCATTGATACGTGGATAACTGACGACATGATAGCCGCCTATCGACAGTTAAACGGTATCGGGTTGGCTCATTCTGTGGAAGTGTGGAACGAGGATGAATTAGTCGGTGGGCTATATGGTGTCGGTATTGGCAACGTATACTGCGGCGAATCTATGTTTCATCTTGAAAGCAATACGTCTAAGCTTGCGATGTTAGCGTTAGTTGAGCATATGAAGTCTCAGAACATGGCATTCATTGATTGCCAGCTACCTACTGATCACTTAGCTTCACTAGGTGCAAAGGTTGTTTCAAGGCCAGAATTTATTGAAAAATTAGAAAATAACAACCAAACTCTAACGGACGAAGGGCGTCTTCTAGAAGACTATCTAGTTCGATGGAAACCAAGAGTGATTACACCGTGAAGTTTGGTATAACCCAGTCTTTTTCTTGCAGCTATTTACCCGACGAACAAGAGCAGCTTCTTGTTTACGCGGAAGATAGTGAATTGCACACCCTGCGCTACTCACAACTCATCCAGGCAGGCTTTCGGCGTAGCGGCGAACAAATTTATCGTCCGCATTGCCCAGCTTGCACTGCGTGTAAGTCTATCCGAATTCCCGTAGATAATTTCATTGCATCTAAGAGTCAAAAACGGATACTAAAAGCAAACGAAGGTTTCAAGGTTCAGTTTTCAAAAAGCATCAAGGAAACCTATTTTCCACTTTACGAGCGCTACATCAATGAACGTCACTCTGACGGCAGCATGTATCCCCCCTCTCGGACACAGTTCGACAATTTTGTACAATCTGACTGGATGAAAACCCACTACCTTGAGGCATATGATGGCGATAAGCTAATTGCTGTTGCTGTGACTGATATAGTAGATGCAAACGTTCCAATGAGTTCTCTATCTGCCCTTTATACGTTTTTCGACCCAGACTACGCTTCAGCATCATTAGGCACCTGGATGATCTTAATGCAAATCATGCAGGCGAAGCAGTTAGACTATCGTTACCTCTACTTAGGCTATTATGTGGAAGGCTGTAATAAGATGTCGTATAAACACAAGTTTTTGCCATTCGAGCAATTTAGTGACAACCAATGGCATATATTTAGTAAAAGTAGTAAAATACCCACTTAATTGCTTTACAGCGAACCCAAGATTGGGTAAGGTCTGCGCGGCAAAAATTTTGAATTACTGAGGTAACTGCTTTACATGGCAAAAGAAGATTGTATTGAAATGGAAGGTACTGTGTTAGACACACTACCTAACACTATGTTCCGCGTTGAACTGGAAAACGGTCACGTAGTGACTGCGCACATCTCTGGTAAAATGCGTAAGAACTATATCCGTATTCTTACTGGCGATAAGGTCACCGTTGAGATGACTCCATATGATTTGACTAAAGGTCGTATCATTTATCGCGCAAGATAATGAGCCATCTAAGCGGTAACGCATTAAAAAAGCCCGATTAAAATCGGGCTTTTTCGTTTTTATCCGTAGGTGCTGACTTAGTCTCTATCGTGAAAAGCAGCTTTAACGACCTTGACTAATCGAATTGAACGAAGCGCCTTCAACTAGGTAAATAATTTACTGTCTCAGGCGCAACCGTTTTAGTTTTGTTAACTAGGCTCAGCCTCTGCCGATGTGGCATCAACCCCTGTGTATTGGAAAGTCAGTTTATCATCTACACAGTCAACCTTAACGTTTCCGCCTTTAGATAACTCGCCAAACAGCAACTCGTTAGCCAACTCTTTCTTAAGCTCATCTTTGATCAGACGTGACATTGGTCTTGCTCCCATTGCCTTGTCGTACCCTTTCTCGGCCATATAAGCGCGCGCGTCGCTGGAAACCTCAAGCGAAACACCTTTGGCATCTAGCTGAGCCTGCAGCTCAATAATAAATTTGTCTACCACTTGCAGAATAATTTCTGGGTCAAGGTGATTGAACCAAATAATGCCGTCTAAACGGTTTCTGAATTCAGGTGTAAAGACCTTGTTTATCTCAGACATCGCATCATGGCTATGGTCTTGTTGCTTAAAGCCGATAGACTTACGCACCGTTTCCTGAACGCCGGCATTTGTTGTCATCACTAACACAACATTTCTGAAGTCGACTTTTCTGCCGTTGTTATCCGTCAAGGTGCCATGATCCATAACCTGGAGAAGAATATTGTAGATATCGCTATGCGCTTTCTCAATTTCATCTAACAGCACTACCGAGTAAGGATTTTTAATAACGGCATCTGTTAATAAACCACCTTGATCGAAGCCAACGTAACCAGGGGGCGCCCCAATGAGTCGACTCACGGCATGACGTTCCATGTACTCAGACATATCGAATCGCACCAGTTCCACACCCATTATTTTTGCAAGCTGCTGTGTAACTTCGGTTTTACCTACACCCGTTGGGCCTGCAAACAAAAAGCTACCTATTGGCTTAGTTTCTGCACCAAGACCCGAGCGCGACAGCAAAATTGCATCGTTAAGCGTCTCAATAGCCTTATCCTGGCCAAAAACAACCATCTTAAGGTTTCGCCCAAGGTTCTTGAGAACTTCTTTGTCAGAGGCCGATACAGACTTCTCTGGGATACGCGCCATTTTCGCGATGATCTGCTCAATGTCACCCACGCCAATCGTTTTCTTACGCTTCGAAGGTGCTAGCAAACGCTGACTTGCGCCTGCCTCGTCCATCACGTCAATCGCTTTATCAGGCAAGTGACGCTCATTAATGTATTTCGCCGATAGCTCTGCCGCTGCTTGAATCGCTTTTTGTGTAAAGCGCACGTTGTGGTGCTCTTCGTAACGGCTTTTAAGTCCCAGCAGAATTTTCGTTGTATCGCTGACGCTTGGCTCAGTAACGTCGACCTTTTGGAAACGACGAGCTAAAGCGCGGTCTTTCTCGAATATTCCCTGATACTCCTGATATGTTGTAGAGCCAATACAGCGTAGTTCACCGCTAGATAGCTTAGGCTTGAGAAGGTTTGATGCATCCATTACTCCACCCGACGCCGCACCGGCACCAATAATGGTGTGGATTTCATCGATAAACAAAATCGCGTGCTCATCTTTACCTAGCTCTTTGAGTATTGCCTTCAAACGCTTTTCAAAATCGCCGCGGTATTTAGTACCTGCCAAGAGGCCGCCCAAATCCAGAGAATAAACCGTGCTTTCAGCAATAACTTCAGGTACGTCGTTATTAACAATGCGATACGCTAAGCCTTCGGCGATAGCAGTTTTACCCACACCGGCCTCACCGACCAGTAATGGATTGTTCTTGCGACGACGGCACAAAATCTGGATCGTTCGCTCAACTTCAGCGTCTCGACCAATAAGGGGGTCAATTTTACCGTCTTTAGCATGGCGATTAAGGTCAGTGGCGTATTTGCTTAACGCTGAGCCACTCTCCTCGCCAACTTCTCCTTCTTCTGAAGCTTCAGGATTAACAGAAGCGTCATCCTCGGCTTTGCTCACGCCATGGCTGATGAAATTAACAACGTCTAATCGCGTTACATCAGACTTTTTAAGGATATACACTGCCTGTGATTCTTGTTCACTGAAGATAGCGACAAGGACGTTTGCACCTGTCACCTCATCTTTACCTGATGACTGAACGTGGAAAACCGCTCGCTGCAGCACACGTTGGAAACCCAATGTAGGCTGTGTCTCACGTTCGTTTAGTTGGTCGTCAAGAATGAGAGGCGTGGTGTCTTTTACAAACGAAAGCAATTCGCTCTTAATCGCCTCTATATCGGCACCACATGCCTTGAGCGCGTCGCGAGCAGCTGAGTTATCAAGCAATGCCAACAACAAGTGCTCTACCGTCATAAACTCATGACGGTGCTCTCTGGCAAATACAAACGCGTCATTTAACGTTTGTTCTAATTCTTTATTTAACATATTGCTCGCCCTCTAAAAAAACCTTATGCCTGCTCCATCGTGCACATCAACGGGTGCTGATGTTTGCGTGCGTACTGATTAACCTGCATCACTTTTGTCTCTGCTATTTCAGCAGTAAAAATGCCACACACGGCTTTTCCCTGATAATGAACGGTCAGCATAAGTTGGTTGGCTTTCTCAGCGTCCATATTGAAAAACTGCATGAGTACCTCAATGACAAAATCCATGGGTGTATAGTCGTCATTGTTCAACAACACTTTATACATGGGAGGCGGCTGCGGCTTCTGTCGCTGCGCGTCTTTTTGTTTTTCCTTTTCGATACTAATAGCGTTGTCTTTACTCATAACTTAATAATAGTGGTTAACTGGCATATGTGTGTACAAACTTTTGGATAAATTTATTCACATTAGCCCTTGACATAATATGGTTAAAAAATCTACATTTTGTAAAGTGAATTTAAGTACTGAACAGTATTACTGTATTCAATACTTAATTCACTGTGTCTCCGGATCTATAATGGGGGCATATACTCGTGAGTTCAAGGATTAAGAGGAAGTCGAAGTATGGCGGTTGGCAAAGTTAAATGGTTTAACAACGCAAAGGGTTTTGGATTTATTGTGCCTGAGGATGGCGGCGAAGATATTTTCGCGCACTACTCCACAATTCAAATGGAAGGCTATCGTTCACTTAAAGCAGGTCAGGAAGTGACTTATGAGGTACAGCAAGGCCCCAAAGGGCTCCACGCTGAAAATATAGGCTTCAAAGAAGAACCAGAGCGTTAATAAAAGAATTCATTGAGCCTGACTTAAAAGTTAGGCTTTTTCTTTTTATTAATACTTACTTTTTAAAAGCACGCTGTTGCGTGTGGAATCTGGCGTCTTAAATTCTGCTAGCACTATACGTTTGCTTAAATATTCTTAAGTAAAAAAGTGCTAACCGTATGTGTAGTGTGAAAGCTTATCAAATTCCTGTGATTTGGTATTAAACTCGCCTTAACGGCTCCCAGCCTTCCCCTTTCCTCTGAGCAATTCAGTATTCCGTATTAATAGCAGTTTATGTTTAAACCCTTCTAAGCTTTTGGGTTTGAAGCACTTGTGTTGATACTCATCAACTCACTTCTTTTATTTGCTTTCCAATAAAAATTGAAACACGTCATTTTCAGGTTGAAGATTACTGAGCGTTTAAGTCTTCCTAGTGTTTTCATAGGTTTGAAATACACAATAGACCTAACTGGTAAACAACTACAAAAAAGCCCGCTCAACTGGTGGGCGGGCTCTTCAATATTGGCGACCCATTATCCAACAGGCTCGCATCGCATTAGTAGCTTGGCACTAACGCATTTTTTGATACGACTACGCGTCAAGAATTGCTTTAAGTGTCTTACTTGGAGACATTGTTGCAAACATCTTGTCTTCATCTGGATAGTAGTAACCACCTATGTCTTGCGCACTGCCTTGTGTTGCATCAATTTCAGCAAGAATGTCATCAATTTTCGCAGATAACTCTTCATACACTGGCTTAAACTGCGCCGCTAGGTCTGCATCTTCAGTTTGGTTTGCTACTTCTTCAGCCCAATAAAGACCTAGATAAACATGGCTACCACGGTTGTCTAGCTGACCTGCTTTACGAAGCGGAGACTTGCCGTTGTTAAGCAGTTTTTCCGTTGCTTTATCAAGCGCTGTAGCTATGACTTTTGCCTTGGTATTGCTATGTTTGATGGCAACATCTTCTAGCGATACCGCAAGAGCAAGGAACTCACCTAGAGAGTCCCAACGCAAGTGACCTTCTTCAACAAACTGTTGAACGTGTTTAGGTGCACTACCACCAGCACCCGTCTCATAAAGACCGCCGCCAGCCATCAATGGAACGATTGATAGCATCTTAGCGCTTGTACCAAGTTCTAGGATTGGGAACAAATCAGTTAGATAGTCGCGAAGAACGTTACCGGTTACTGAAATAGTATCAAGACCGCGAATTGCACGTTCCATGCTGTATCGGATAGCGCGTACAGGAGACATGATTTGAATATCTAGACCATTTGTATCGTGATCTTGCAGATATTTTTCAACTTTCTTAATAAGTTGCGCATCGTGAGCACGTTCGTCATCTAGCCAGAATACCGCAGGCATACCAGATTGACGTGAACGCGTTACCGCAAGCTTAACCCAATCTTGAATAGGTGCATCTTTCACCTGACACATGCGCCAGATATCGCCTTCTTCAACATCGTGAGAAATAAGAACGTTACCGTCTTGGTCAACAATTGATACGGTGCCGTCTGCTTCTAGCTCAAACGTTTTATCGTGTGAACCGTACTCTTCTGCTTTTTGCGCCATTAGACCAACATTAGGTACCGTACCCATAGTCGTTGGGTCGAATGCACCATGCGTTTTACAGAAGTTAATAACTTCTTGGTAAATGGTGGCGTAAGTACTTTCAGGAATAACCGCTTTAGTATCGTGTGCCTTTCCATCTGGTCCCCACATTTGACCAGAATTACGGATCATTGCAGGCATTGAAGCATCAACAATTACGTCACTTGGTACGTGAAGGTTAGAGATGCCTTTATCAGAGTTAACCATCGCAATTGGCGGACGGTCGGCATAACATGCGTTGATGTCTTTTTGAATTTCAGAACGCTGACTCTCAGGTAGGCTTGCAATTTTGTCGTAAACGCTACCAAGACCATTGTTAGGGTTAACACCTAGCTCTTCAAACAGGTCACCCCATTTGTTGAATAGATCTTTGTAGAAAACCTTTACACAGTGACCGAACACGATTGGGTGAGACACCTTCATCATGGTCGCTTTTACGTGTAGTGAGAAAAGAATACCGGTGTTCTTCGCATCTTCAATTTGTTCTTCAAAAAACTCGCAAAGCGCTTTTTTGCTCATGAACATACCGTCGATTACTTCGCCAGCAAGCAGATCTACACGCGGCTTAAGGGTTTTCTTGCTGCCATCTTTGCCTGTAAATTCAATGCTAACGTAACCGTCTTTTTCTACCGTTACTGACTTTTCACCTGAGTAGAAATCGCCGCCGCGCATGTGCGCTACATGTGACCGTGATGCTTGAGACCACTCACCCATTGAATGCGGGTGTTTACGTGCGTAATTTTTAACTGCGGTTGGCGCACGACGGTCTGAGTTACCTTCACGAAGTACAGGGTTTACCGCACTACCTAGAACTTTTCCGTAACGCTCGCGAATTTCTTCGTCTTCAGCTGTTTTAGGTGAATCAGGAAACGCTGGAACGTTAAAGCCTTTCGCATTTAATTCTTTGATCGTTGCACGAAGCTGTGGAATTGAGGCACTGATATTTGGAAGCTTAATGATGTTAGCGTTCGGGTCTTGAGTCATCTCACCCAGTTCAGCTAGCGCATCTGGCACTCTTTGTTCTTCAGAAAGATACTCTGGGAAATTTGCCAAAACACGGGCAGCAAGTGAAATATCGCTTAGCTCTACGTCGATATCAGCCGCTGCAGCAAACTTCTGGATGATTGGAAGCAATGAATAAGTCGCCAGCATTGGCGCTTCATCAGTCTTCGTGTAAATGATCTTAGACTTGGTCATTATATACCTCAATTTTTTCGACAGGGTACTGCCGTTTTAGTCCATTAGATCGCAACGACCCGCAACAAATTAAATTGTCGCGCCCACAGTCATTGCGAAACGTATTTGATGTTTTCCGCCTTATACTCTTTAAGAGCACTAGGCCACTTGCTGTTTTCTTCCCCACATATTATTCAATTCCCTATGTTAGCAATAAGGAACTCAGCGCCCTGAACTTGACTGACTAGTCGCGCACTACGGCGAGTTCCAATGTATAAGCAAGCCCGCTTATCACTGCTAAAACTGTCTAATAATTATGCAGATGCGCTCTCTTATAAAACTGGGAGCGACCATTAGTATAGGGTCGAAAGTTAGACTTACAAGTCATACCATTGTCTTAACACATAAGATCAATGAATTTATCAACAAAGTTGGCGACCTATATTGCAAAATGAACACTATTTTCTTAAGCGTAAGCGCTTCGTTTATCGTAGACTTACACTGAAAATTTTATAAACCATTCAAGCGGACTTTTCATGTCATCAACCTCTACAGTCGTGCTCTTCAATAAGCCTTTCCAAGTACTTTCACAGTTTACCGACGCGGATGGAAGAGAAACCCTCAAAGACTATATCGATATTCCCAATGTTTACGCTGCTGGACGATTAGACAGAGATTCTGAAGGCCTACTTGTATTAACCAACGATGGTAAACTGCAGCACAAACTTGCCAACCCTGAAGCTAAAACAAGCAAAACCTACTGGGTACAAGTTGAAGGGGTTATGGACGAAAAGGCCATGCAATCGCTGCGCGATGGCGTCGAATTGAAAGATGGAATGACGTTACCAGCCAAAGTTAAGCCCATGGACGAACCTGATGTTTGGGAACGGAATCCACCCGTACGTTTCAGGCAGTCTATCCCTACGAGTTGGGTCTCTATAACCATAACCGAAGGAAGAAATCGACAAGTACGTCGTATGACGGCGCACGTTGGCTACCCTACCCTTCGCCTTATAAGATACCGCGTAGGCAGCTGGACTATTGATGGTATTGAGAACGGTAAGTACGTAAGCTTTTAACGATAAAGCCAATAATCAATGCCATAAAAAGCTTAGTGAGGCGCTGAACTAGCGCCCCCAAGCGTTAATAAAATTGCGCATAACGGTACCGCAACACGGTGGTTCTTACTTGAATTTGCTTTTCAAAGCCTTACTTTCAATTCTACTGAAGGACGCGAATCTACACATACATATTTAATTACTTATTCAGATAAGGATTAAATGTGAATTAGCTATCGTAATCTGATAAAATCCGCGTCCTCGAAATCGGGCCGACCAAGTAATGTCTTAAATCGAAATCTATGTGTGATTGATCTTTGGTACTTACTCAACCTGGTACACGCTATGTGTCTATATGAGTGAGTATTATTTACGCCAATACACCAAAAGGATTTCCAACTATACCGGCTTCTTTTTTATTAAATAAATGAGTGTGCAAACTGCAGTGAGTGATATTGAATCTAACGCCAGCAAAAAAGTAATCGTCGGTATGTCCGGCGGTGTCGATTCGTCTGTTTCAGCCTACCTACTTCAACAGCAAGGTTATCAGGTTGAAGGCCTTTTCATGAAAAACTGGGAAGAAGATGATAATGATGAATACTGTGCCGCAGCAGAAGATTTAAAAGATGCGCAAGCGGTTGCTGACAAACTTGGCATCGAATTGCACACTATCAACTTTGCTGCTGAATACTGGGATAACGTGTTTGAGTATTTCTTAGAGGAATACAAAGCAGGCCGTACGCCTAACCCAGATATTATGTGCAACAAAGAAATTAAGTTTAAAGCATTTCTCGAGTTCGCAGCAGAAGATCTTGGCGCAGACTATATCGCTACCGGGCACTATGTACGCCGACGTGAAGTGGATGGTAAATGGCAAATGCTTCGAGGTTTGGACAACAATAAAGACCAAAGCTACTTCCTTTACACACTAGGTGAAGAGCACGTTGCCAAAACGCTCTTTCCTGTGGGCGACATTGAAAAGCCATTGGTTCGCAAAATCGCTGAAGAGCAAGGTCTAATTACACATGATAAAAAAGATTCTACGGGGATCTGTTTTATAGGTGAGCGCAAATTTAAAGACTTCCTAGCCCGTTATCTTCCAGCTCAACCAGGCTTTATAGAAACTGCAGAAGGCGAAGAAATCGGCCAGCATGAAGGTTTGATGTATCATACGTTAGGTCAGCGTAAAGGCTTACACATTGGCGGATTGGCCAAATACGGTGACGACCCGTGGTATGTGGTAGATAAAGACGTTGCTCGCAACGTGTTAATTGTGGGTCAAGGTGCCGACCACCCTCGCCTTTACTCAAAAGGCTTGGTAGCTAAGCAACTACATTGGGTAGATAGAAAAACAATGACTGAGCCAGTGCGCGCTGTAGTTAAAACCCGTTACCGTCAGGCTGATATACCTTGTACCATTACGCCAACGGATAATGACACCATAGAAGTGTTATTCGATGAACCACAAAAAGCGGTAACACCAGGACAATCTGCGGTGTTTTACAGTGATGAAGTATGCCTAGGCGGCGGTATTATTGAGAGTTATATTCGATAATGTTAGATACCGACATAGAAAATAATCTCGCCCTTGCAGGGGTATGCCAAGCTGCGGCGCTCGTTCAGCAGCTTGCTCGACGGGGCTCAGCAGACAATGAGGCCATAGAGTCCAGCTTATCGAGTGTACTGGTTACCGATCCAGAGACGCCACAGCAAGTATTTGGGCAACTGAACAACCTAAAGGTAGGTTACACCACGCTCGCGGCGCAGCTATCAGATAAGCAAGCAACAAAAGATACAGAAATTACACGTTACATTGCTAGCATCCTTGGCCTAGAGAGAAAGCTCGCAAAAAAACCGAAAGCCATGCAAGAATTGGGGGAACGCATTTCCCATGTTCAGCGCCAGCTGGCTCACGTCGATTTTCAAAATCCGCAAATTGTAGCCTCATTGGCGAGTATATATAGCGATATCATCAGCCCTCTCGCTCCTCGTATTCAGGTTGCAGGCAACCCCGATTATTTAAGCCAACCAGCGACTCAACACAAAGTTCGTGCCCTTCTACTTGCGGGCGTGAGGGCTGCGGTAATGTGGCGTCAAATGGGTGGCAAACGCAGAAATATATTATTGAAACGCAAACATATTCTTAACAGTGCTGTGAAGGCACTACGATTAATAAACTAGTGAGGAGCTTAAGGTGGAACTGAGTCAGTTAACTGCAATTTCCCCTGTCGACGGTCGATATGCTGGCAAAAGCGTAGAATTACGCAGTATTTTCAGTGAGTTCGGCTTGTTAAAATACCGTGTAGAAGTAGAAGTACGTTGGTTACAGATGCTTTCTGCCAACCCACAAATTGAAGAAGTTCCTGCTTTCACAGACAAGTCAAATGCACTGCTTGATAAAATAGTAGCAGAGTTTAGTGTTGAAGACGCTATGCGTATTAAAGAGATTGAGCGCACGACTAACCACGATGTAAAAGCCGTTGAATACTTCTTGAAAGAGAAAGTATCTGACAACAGTGAACTATCAGCTGTAAATGAGTTCATTCACTTTGCATGTACGTCTGAAGACATCAACAACCTTTCACATGGCTTAATGCTTCGCGAAGCTCGTGAGACGGTTATCCTACCTTACTGTGACAAGTTAATCGAAGCGCTAATAGAGCTCGCTAAGCGTTATCAAAACGTGCCTATGATGGCAAGAACACATGGTCAGCCTGCATCCCCCACTACCATGGGTAAAGAAATGGCTAACGTGGCGGTACGCTTAAAGCGTCAGCGTAGCCAAATTGCCGGCGTAGAACTGCTTGGTAAAATAAATGGTGCTGTGGGTAACTACAACGCGCATTTATCTGCCTACAAAGACGTGGATTGGCACAAGGTTTCAGAACAGTTTGTTACCTCACTCGGCTTAACCTGGAATCCGTTCACAACGCAAATTGAGCCTCACGACTACATTGCTGAAATGTTTGACGCCATTGCGCGCTTCAACACCATTCTTATCGATTTCGACCGTGATGTATGGGGTTATATTGCGCTAGGTCACTTTAAGCAGAAAACAGTAGCTGGCGAGATTGGTTCATCTACTATGCCGCATAAAGTAAACCCAATCGACTTCGAAAACTCGGAAGGCAACTTAGGTCTGGCTAACGCTATTTTCGACCATTTGGCTGCAAAACTTCCTATTTCTCGTTGGCAGCGCGATCTCACTGATTCTACGGTACTTCGCAACCTAGGTGTAGGCGTGGGCTACGCGGTTATTGCTTATCAAGCAACATTGAAAGGCATTAGCAAATTAGAAGTAAACGAAAAAAGCCTGCTTAACGAGCTAGACAACAACTGGGAACTGCTCGCAGAGCCAATTCAAACCGTTATGCGTCGCTACGGTATTGAAAAGCCATACGAGAAGCTTAAAGAGCTAACCCGAGGTAAAAAAGTCAATGCAGAGGTTATTGCCGAGTTTATCGACAACTTAGACATGCCTGATGCTGCAAAAGCTGAGCTTAAAGCATTGTCGCCAGCAACGTATATCGGTGATGCAATCAGGCTAGTAGATCAGTTATAAGCTTCATTACTTTGTACTACATTAAAAACGCGGTCATTACGACCGCGTTTTTTTATTGTCGTCTTAATAAGCCACTTTTTAAATACTGTTCTGGAGCATGTAAATGGATTTACACAAAACAATGGGATCATATTGCCTTGCCATTGATGCGCATCGCCGCCCTACTCCAGCTTCATACTCACAAACTCCAATAAAATCACTGGTAAAGCAAGACAAAGGTGTAAGCGTAAAGCCTACTGTAAAAAACGCCGTAGTTATCTTTTGCGATCTTTCTAAGTTTCAACAACTCACAGTGAAATATGGTGACATCACCTGTTCTAGTATCGTGGAGAGTTTGTTCAGCCAATTTGACGATATTGCCACCTCTTTACAACTCACTCCTTTAAAAACCAATGGCGACCAATACATCGCTGTGAGCTTTTGTGCCGATGATACCAGTTCTACAACTTCACTCTCCCGTTGCGTAAGCAATACCATTGAGTTTGCGTTAAAAGCGCGCAACCTCGTTAATAGCAACCCAGTGCTGGTTTCGTCGTCTTGCCACCTTCGGGTGGGTATTGCAACGGGCGATGTGGTCGCAAGAGATTCTGCTCGCTCGTTCGCGGGGTTTGATATTTGGGGTAATACGGTAAACAAAGCGGCAATGCTCGAGCAGTTCACCGCGCCAAGCACAATAGCAGTATGCAAAAAAACCTACAATATATTTGCTAAGCGAGCTTTGTATTCAGGGGCTACGAAAATCGATGATAGCGCTAACGAAACGTTGCAAAGTCATCTCAATGGGAATAGCGATGAGGAATTACTGGCAAGGGATATGAGCGTTCAAGGTAAAGACCGGCAACATATCATGTTTTATAAAACTCAGCTTCAGACCAAGTCAGCGCTCTCAATTGCGTTTATTTGCTAATGACCTGGAAAAAACAGCGGACGAAATATCACGCGCCAATAGCTATTCCTCACTAACGTATGCTCTGGATATACACGTTTATTTTTGACTTCCCACGCGAAATGCCTAGGGTTTGACTGGGATAAGGTAGCAATCGCGTTTTCAATAATCGATAATGCAGCACTTGAAATTCAGCGACCTACTACCTTCATACTTACGTTTTTCTGCATGTCTATTATGCCTTACGTAAACCAAAACCAGCAGGTCTATATCATTACATGGCCTTACAAAAAGAGATACTATGCGTACTAACGACAACACCTACTTTATCGATGCACAAACCGGTAAAGGCTTTGATGCAGAAACTTTCTTGAGGGACTATTGGCAACAAAAGCCGGTAGTTATAAAGCATTTTTTCCCAGACTTCGCTGACCCCATCGATGAAAACGATTTAGCAGGTTTAGCGCAAGAATCTGAAGTTGATGCCCGTATCATTAGCAACGTGCAAGGTAATTGGCACGTGGAGCAAGGCCCCATTAATGATTTTGATAACGCATGTCAGGGTAAATGGACTCTGCTCGTTCAGGGAGTAGACAAGTATGTACCCGACGTTACACCAATATTGGACCCCTTCGCTTTTATTCCCAATTGGCGATTAGACGATTTGATGGTGAGCTTTGCCACAAAAGGCGCGGGCGTCGGTGCTCATATTGACCAGTACGATGTCTTTCTCGTTCAAGGGAAAGGGAGTAGACGCTGGCGAGTGGGTAAACCAGCAGAATACAAAGAAGTGTATCCCCATCCAAAGTTAAGGCAAATTGATGGGTTTGCCCCTGTGATTGATGTCATGGTTGAGCCTGGCGATGTGGTTTATGTCCCACCGGGCTGGCCTCACGATGGTGAAACTGTGGAAGATAGTTTAACTTACTCAGTTGGCTATCGCGCACCTGACAATCTACAGTTAGCTGAAAGCCTAGCCATGATGCTAGATAAAGGTGCCCACAATTATCGTTTCACTGATGCGGGACGCACTCTTCAAGGAAGTCGTGCAACGGTAAATCCAGGAGATATTGCAGCGCTAAAACAACAACTCATAGAAGCAATCAACGGCGAAGATTTCACGTTGGCGCTTTTAGAAGCTATGAGCGAACAAGGTATACCTGAATATCCGCTAGAAAACGAGGTATCGCTAGAGCAAGTTGCAAATGAATTTGCTTCAGGTATTAGCTTTGCGCCCGCACCAGGCGTACGCGCGCTAATTTGCGACGGCAAACGCGGACTTCCCCGAGCACTCTACGTTAACGGAAGTCAGTTCGAGTTCGCGAAAAGTGACCAAGAGTGGTTTGAAGCGTTGGCATCAGGTAGCGTTTTAAATGAAACGTGCTGTCAAGATGCCCCCTCTTTTACATTTTTAGAAACCTTGACTACACTTGTAAATAACGGTTACTGGGAATGGTATGAGGGATAATAGCTACGTATGGCGTTTACTATTCAAAACGTCGATTGGGAAAAGGATAAAAATCGACTAAAAGCATTGAGGGAACATGTATTCGTTTTAGAGTGGCGAGTACCCGAGGCAAGCGAGTTTGACGAGCACGACAGCTCTGCTTGCCACGTGCTTATAGTAGACGATAAAAACGTTCCAATAGCGACAGGGCGTCTGACCAAAAAAGGCGAACTCGGCCGAATAGCCGTCAAACGTAGCCATCGAACACTTATGGTATACCGCTTACTTTTTGAAGCGTTAATTAACATGGCTCGACAGAATAACTGTCCAATTATTAAAGTGGTTTGCAACTTAGAAAGCGTTTCATACCACCGTTCTATTGGTTTTATTCCCGACGGACAAGTGTTTATGGACGCAGGAGTACCGCGGCAAAGGCTTAAATGTCCAGCTGAGCGTTTTCCCCTGCCGGACGTAACGCAGTTACATTAGTACCTCGAACAGGCGTGCTTAAAACTCACTACCTTCCTAATGCTCAGTTTAAACCCAAAAATCTGGAGTGTTTTGCATGGCAAATAAGCTTTCAGCACGGTTAACTAGCAGTTCCCCGAATGCCTTTTGATTGTCGTCCGCCCCTTCAGCGTTCATTAAGTTTTCAGCCTTAAGTTGCCAATGCATAGCGAAGTGACGCAAGACTTCTTTAGCGTCTGTAGCATTTTCCACCGAAGTAAAATCTGTGGGTAGATCTCCACTGATTACCCAATAAAGCTTGCTATCCATCGCTCTAATTTTCCAGACGGCTAAATAAGGCATTAAGTAACGGCTTTCTTCAGTAATCACGGTGTCGAACAATACGCCATTTTCAGCTAGAAACTTATTTGCTTTCTGAAACTGCTCTCTTACCCAATTAGCCCGCTCTTCTTCGCTGATAGGTTGTCTTTCTTGTTGCTCAGCCATGCTCACTCTCTTTCTTGTCGTTATTTTAGTTGTGCGAACTTTTTAGTAATGCACGCATAATTGTGTACTGTAAGGTCATTAATATGTGAATCTTACCCCTTACAACTCTCTTACTTTGTACTGCATTTCTACTGCGCTTTCCACAGCAAAGGCATCATTGTCTGCCCATTAGCAATCAAACGATTACTTATTCACCAATATTGTAAAAATCACGAGGTTCCTTTATCTCTAAACAAATCCAGTACAAACATTTACATTTTTATTATTGGCAAACAAAGTAGGTTGAGCGACACTACAATAATAATTAGCCTTATAAGACGAGTTTAGACACATGCGTATACTAAGACTTACTCTTGGCGCAATACTATTTGCTGGTGGAATTGTTTTAACATTGCTCCCTGGCTCAATTCTCTTCATTATTGCCGGACTTGTTCTATTGAGCTATGACTGGCCTAGAGCGCGCGGTTGGCTTAAGTATAGCCAGCGCACCATGACATTAAGTGCTCGCAAAATAGATCGCTTCCTTCTTTTGAGAAAGCTTCGATAACATTTGCGTCTGCCAAAGCGTACACGCTTTTCCATTCATCGCCATGCTTATCACGTTCTGGGGTAAGCTAAAGGTTTAAAATCACCAAGATTTTTTTCTATTTTGTCGCACCACGTTAGCAACTAAACTTATGTAAATGCGTAAAAATACAATGCGTGTTAACGTAAACTAAATTATCAATTACGAAGCCTTTAACAATAATAGTAGTGGCATATATCTCAGCATGCTCTGCATCTTAGATAGCTCGTATCATCAGGCAATGTAACCGTATAGATATGACACTGTGTAAAGCGTATAGAGACGCTGCACTGTTTGGGTAGACCATATTTAGTTAATCTGGTCAGGTCATATCTCTCGCTTACCTATGGAGAAAAGATCATGATCACGTTTACCGTTAATGGTAACAAACACGAATTTGCTGGTGACCCGTCAACACCAGTGTTGTGGTACCTTCGTGACGAATTAAATCTTACAGGACCTAAGTTTGGCTGTGGTATGGCACAGTGCGGGGCGTGTACTGTACACATTGATGGCGTAGCGCAGCGGTCTTGCGTAATGCCAGTATCTACAGTTCAAGGCAAAGAGATTACGACTATCGAAGGGCTAAGTGAAAGCGGCGACCATCCGGTTCAAAAGGCATGGGTAGAGCATAAAGTGCCCCAGTGTGGATTTTGCCAATGCGGCCAAATTATGCAGGCAGTCAGCCTATTATCTACCAATCCAACACCTAGCGATGAAGAAATTGTCCAGAAT
This sequence comes from Alteromonas sp. KUL150, assembly GCF_009811475.1. Lineage (NCBI taxonomy): Bacteria > Pseudomonadati > Pseudomonadota > Gammaproteobacteria > Alteromonadales > Alteromonadaceae > Alteromonas > Alteromonas sp. KUL150. Next base: position 80,244 of record NZ_BLIJ01000007.1, on the reverse strand, counting down.
ATGTCTGGCAACATCTGCCGTTGCGGCACCTACCCCCGTATTCACAAGGCTATAAAATCAGCATCGAAATCAATGACAGGCAATGCAGGCGTAGGCTTCTTTGACCCAAGCCAAGCGGGAGAAGAAGCATGAGCGAGAATACCTATTTTGATATGAATCGCCGTAGCTTTTTGAAATCCACAGCAGCGGCAGGCGCTTTGGTTCTTGGCACTTATTTCATAGGCAGCGCGCCACGTGCGATGGCTGGTGTTTTGGCGAAACCAGCTGAAAATGCAAAACGTGCAAACTTATTTATTGCACTTCGTCCTGACGGTATGGTTGAAGTGACCTGTCACCGCAGTGAGATGGGCCAGCAGATCCGCACCGCAATAGCACAAATAGTCGCAGACGAAATGGAAGCGTCCTGGGAAAAAGTAATTGTTATACAGGGTAAAGGCGACCCTAAATACGGCGACCAAAACACGGATGGCTCGCGCAGTATTCGCTTTAATATGCAGCGTTTACGTGAAATGGGCGCAAGCGTACGCTATATGATGCAACACGCTGCAGCAAAACGCTGGGGTGTTGAGCCAAATACCTGCGTTGCCGCGCAGCATGTTGTCACACACACATCAGGTAAAACCCTGGCTTATAAAGACTTAATCGACGATGCGCTTACCATTACGCCGCCAGAAGCAGATAAGTTGAAGCTTAAAGATAGAAAAGAGTGGCGTTACATCAACACAGGTATGGCGCATATCGACCTTCAAGATATCGTTACCGGTAAAGCCACGTTTGCAGCTGATGTCCGTGAACCTAAAGCGCTTGTTGCAATCATTGAACGCCCACCTGTAGTAGGCGGTAAGGTGAAAAGCTTTAACGCAGAAAAAGCAAAAGCAGTAAAAGGTGTCGTTGACGTTATTGAAATGCCTGCGCCTAAAGGTGCGCCTCAGTTCCAACCTAAAGGTGGAATAGCCATCATTGCTAACAACACATGGGCTGCGTGGCAGGGCCGCAAAGCGCTGGAAGTAACCTGGGATGACGGAGCAAACGGCGACTATAATTCAGAAAGCTTTAAAGCGCAGTTGCTTAACACGGTAAATGCCCCCCAGGCCCTTGTAAGAGAAAAAGGTGATGCGCTAAGTGTTTTAGAAGAAGCCAGCGACAAGCTTGTTGCTGACTATTATGTGCCGCACCTTGCTCAAGCGCCGATGGAGCCACCGTGCGCTACAGCCATGTACTACAAAGACCGAGTAGACGTGTGGGCCGCAACGCAAAACCCACAGGCTGATATGGAAACGGTAGGCGCCATGGTTGGCATGGACAAAGAGAAAATCAACGTTCACGTTACCATGTTAGGCGGTGCATTCGGACGTAAGTCTAAACCTGATTTCTCTGCTGAAGCGGCATACCTTTCGATGAAAACAGGTAAACCAATTCGCGTTCAATGGACCCGTGAAGATGATATCCAGCACGGTTTCTATCATGCAGTCTCTGCTCAGCACGTTGAAGCAGCCCTCGATGAAAACGGCAAAATTGATGCTTATCTTCACAGAACGGCGTTTTCACCGATTGCCTCAACCTTTCAAGAAGGTGCTAATGCGCCGTTTAGCTTTGAACTAGATTTGGGCTTTACAGACAACCCTATTCTTACGCCAAACATGAAGCTAGAACGCGGTGAAGCCCCCGCCAAAGCGCGTATAGGATGGATGCGTTCCGTATCAAACATTTTCCATGCCTTTGCGGTTCAGTCGTTTATTAATGAAGCGGCGCACAAAGCAGGCAAAGATTCGAAAGAGTACTTGTTAGAAGTCATCGGCCCCGACAGAATTTTGGATGTTACTGAACAAAAAGCCGAGTACAACAACTATTGGGGCGATAAGTCTGTCTATCCATTAGACACAGGCCGCCTACGTAACGTTATCGAAAAAGTGTCTGACATGGCTGGCTGGGGTCGAGAGATGCCTAAAGGGCGCGGCTTAGGTATTGCCGCACACCGCAGCTTCTTGACCTATGTAGCCACTGTGGTTGAAGTAGAAGTGTCTGCGGCTGGCGATCTTAACGTTATTAAGTCTTGGGTTGCCATCGATGCTGGTACCGTGGTGAACACTGATACGGTCAAAAACCAAACCCAAGGTGGCTCGGTGTACGGTATCACTACTGCTATCAGTGACGGTATTACCTTCGATAAAGGCCGTGTACAGCAAAGTAACTTCCACAACTATCGTGTACCGCGCATGAGTGACTCACCGTTAGACGTTGAAGTAGAAATAGTTGAAAGCGATGCACCACCTGCTGGTGTAGGCGAACCAGCAACACCGGTATACGCGCCAGCACTTTGTAACGCTATATTTGCAGCATGTGGTAAGCGTATTCGTCAGTTACCTATCGGAAACCAACTAAAAGCCTAATGGTAAAAGTACTAATGGCCTAAAAAACTGAGTCATTACCAGCACTGAAAATTAATTGCAAAACGGTGCGTGTAATGCATCAAAAAAAGGGTAAACACAACATGTGTTTACCCTTTTTTTATGAATGTACTTATGTGACATCCTCAGCTTCAAGTGTAACTTTGGCCTGAGTTAATTCCCTTGTTTTAACCGTAATAGTAAACCCAAATTTTAATCAAACGATTCAGGCGTTAATTGAAGACTTTTAAGGATGAGAGAAAAGGCAATAAAGGTTGTAGATACTCAGGCAGAAACATGCGACGGAGATGATGAGGCACGCAACGAAAAGGTGGATAAAAATACCATAACTTGCGTAAGCAAAAACTGCGCATATTAGACCGATTGTGAATTCTACTAGCGCTGCTTCACAGAGGGTTCTTATATTACTGATTACAGGTTGAGCAAAAAACTTGAATCGGTAAGTCATTTTGTTTCCTTTCCTGCGCTTAAAATACTGCTAACGTTACGTAATTACATTAGCACATTAAAGACAATTCGAAAGAAACAGAATGCTTTGTAGATAAGCACCATAAAATGAAAGTGAGCATGAAAACTTTCATATTATAACTTCTAATAAACAATAAAACTCGGACTCGTTGAGCCCGAGCAGATCAACTCAGTATTTATTCGTAGTTGCGTTCCATCCACATCAACTGCATTTTTAGTTCGTTAATTTCTTTTTGCGCTTCCGCCAGCTGCTCTGCTGCAGAGCGTGATTGCATAACATTCTCTTCAGAAGTATTTACTGAAACTGTGCTGTCATTATGTGCCATAAGAGTTCAACCAAGTTAATAATTAATCTAAGATTCGATGTGAAAGTCACTTTGTAATATTACATTTTTTATTACACAAAGTCATGTCGTCAATTGGCAAAAACACATACTTTTGCGAAATAACCACTGTTTTTTTAAGGAATGTACCACTGGCATGTAACAATGCTAAATCGGCAATATATTCAGTAATAACCAATAAAAAAGAGACCCGAAGGTCTCTTCTAAAAATCGTTATAGCTGGCTCTAATGTTAGAAAAATCGCTAACTAAACGCTTATTAAGCTAAGAGCCTTAACGTTACGCTATTAACCGTGCTTTTCAGCAAGATATAGCCATGTCTCTACAACGGTGTCTGGGTTGAGTGATACCGAGTCGATACCTTCATCTACCAACCAAGCTGCGAAATCTTCGTGATCAGACGGTCCTTGACCACAAATACCTACGTACTTGCCACGTTTCTTTGCTGCTTGAATTGCCATTGAAAGTAATGCTTTTACTGCCTCATCACGTTCATCAAACAAGTGAGCAATTAAGCCACTGTCTCGGTCTAATCCTAGCGTTAGCTGTGTTAAGTCGTTAGAGCCAATTGAGAAGCCATCGAAGATGTCTAGGAACTGATCGGCAAGTAGCGCGTTCGATGGTAGTTCACACATCATAATAACGCGAAGACCATCTTCACCTTTCTTAAGCCCCTGCTCTTCTAGTAGCTCGATAACCTTACGACCTTCCTCTAAAGTGCGAACAAACGGGATCATAATCTCAACGTTAGTTAAACCCATTTTATTACGAACGCGCTTGATAGCCTCACACTCTAGTGCAAAACAATCGCGGAAGTCTTCGGAGATATAACGGCTTGCACCACGAAAACCCAGCATTGGATTTTCTTCATCAGGCTCGTACTGGTAACCACCAACCAAGTTGAAATATTCGTTCGATTTGAAATCTGACATACGAACAATTACTTTCTCTGGCGAGAATGCCGCACCAATAGTTGAAATACCTTCTACCAATTTCTCAATATAGTATTCCGTAGGCGATTCGTAGCCCGCTATCATGTCGTTAATCTCTTCTTTCAACTCTTCCGGCTGACTGTCGAAATTAAGTAGCGCTTTAGGGTGCACACCAATCATTCGGTTAATAATGAATTCAAGACGAGCTAGACCAACACCAGCATTGGGTAAGCGAGCGAAATCAAACGCGCGATCTGGATTACCCACGTTCATCATTACTTTAAGCGGTAGGTCCGGCATCGCATCAATGCGTGATGTCACAACATCGAACTCAAGCTCATCACCATAGATAAAGCCGGTATCACCTTCAGCACAAGACACAGTTATCTTGTCGCCGTTTTGAATGCTATCAGTCGCGTTACCGCAACCAACAACCGCTGGTATGCCAAGTTCACGTGCGATGATTGCCGCGTGACAAGTTCGGCCACCACGGTTGGTAACAATGGCAGACGCTTTTTTCATGATAGGTTCCCAATCAGGGTCCGTCATGTCAGTTACCAATACATCACCCGCCTGGATTTTATCCATCTCTTCAATTGAATCGAGTACTTTGGCTACGCCTGCGCCAATCTTGTGACCAATTGCACGGCCTTCACACACGATGTTGCTTTGACCCTTAAGCTGGAAACGCTCTATGCTTTGCGAGTCTTCACGGCTGCGTACCGTCTCTGGACGCGCCTGAACGATGTAAAGTTTGCCGTCTGCGCCATCTTTAGCCCACTCAATATCCATCGGACGCTTATAGTGGTTTTCAATAATCTGTGCCTGCTTCGCTAGCTCCATTACTTCATCGTCAGTCAATGAGAACGTTTTGCTATCAGCAACATCAATATCAACGATAGACACTTGCTTACCGTGTGCTTCATCGTCTGAATACACCATTTTGGTAAGCTTGCTACCCAGGTTACGACGAACAATTGCCGGTAACCCTTTATCTAAGGTTGGCTTGTGTACGTAAAATTCGTCAGGATTAACCGCACCCTGCACTACCATTTCGCCTAAACCAAATGAGCTGGTAATAAATACAACGTCTTCAAAACCAGACTCTGTATCAATGGTAAACATAACACCTGACGACGCGATATCACTTCGCACCATGCGCTGAATACCTGCAGATAGGGCTACGCCTTTGTGGTCGTAACCTTGGTGTACGCGGTAAGAAATGGCGCGGTCATTGAAAAGTGATGCGAACACGTGCTTTATCGCCACAAGCACAGCTTCATAACCTTTAACGTTAAGGAAAGTTTCCTGTTGGCCAGCGAATGACGCATCCGGCATATCTTCAGCAGTCGCAGATGAACGTACAGCAAATGACGCTTCTTCGCCCGCATCGCCCTGAAGCGTCACAAACGCAGTTTTAATTTCTTCTTCTAGCTTTCCTTGAAAAGGCGTGTCGATGATCCATTGACGAATGTTCTTGCCCGCTTCAGACAGTGCGTTCACATCATCGACATCAAGCGAGTCTAGTACTTCATGGATCCTTGCTTCTAAGCCACTTTGCTCTAGAAACTCATTGAATGCTTCAGCCGTAGTTGCAAAGCCGCCCGGCACCTGCACTCCGGCGTTAGCCAGGTTTGAAATCATCTCGCCTAATGATGCATTTTTGCCGCCTACGCGACCCACATCATGCATGCCCAGTTCTTGATACCAAAGTACGTATTCTTGCACAGCCCAAGCCTCCAGCTTTTTTATGTGTAGGGTATGAGGTACGTTTCAGGTTTGTGCTTTTTATTACCTGAAACACATCAAATTCTTGTCGATTGGTGGTGAATCCCACCTTTACTCATGTTCATTCAGTTTGACGGCAAATAAGTTGATATTTGTCGCCATTCACGAGAACCGTGTAGCTTTTCGACGAAATCATCTTAGAATGGGGGAATTCGGAATGTAAACCCTTTATTAATTTTGTAATTAAATTACACCAATGTTAAGGAATTGTTGTGCGCACAGCTTTTTATATATCAGATGGTACCGCCATTACAGCAGAGGTCTTCGGCCACGCCCTGCTTTCACTCTTCCCTGTTTCTTTTAATCACAACACCATCCCTTTCGTTGAAACTGAAGAACAAGCTCATAAAGTTTTGCAGCAAATTTCTGAAAGTTTTCAAGACACCGGCGAGAGACCGCTCGTTTTTTATACAATTGTGAATGTAGATGTACGCAAGATCATCTCTAAGTCTGTGGGTATTAACTATAATTTCCTTGACCAATTTGTGGCTCCCCTTGAAAAAGTGTTAGGGGTACCTTCTAAACCTGAAAAGCATCGCACACACAGTATTCATGAAACCACCTACGACATCAGAATAGAAGCGGTAAACTACGCGCTGGCCAATGATGATGGCTCCAACCTTAAGGATTACGATGAAGCCGACATCATCCTTACTGGCGTTTCTCGCTCTGGAAAGACCCCAACGAGCCTTTATTTGGCCCTTCAATACGGAATAAAAGCAGCAAACTATCCGTTTACCGAAGAAGATATGGGCGACATGCTGAAACTACCCCCTGCGTTACGACGGTTTAAGCATAAACTTTTTGGGTTGACCATTGCGGCCGATAGACTTCATCAAATACGTTCAGAGCGTCGGGCAAACAGTAAATATGCATCGTTACCACAATGTAGAATGGAACTTCGAGAAGTTGAAAACTTATACAGAAAGGAAAAAATTCCGTTTTTAAACAGCACCAAGTATTCGATTGAAGAGATTTCGGCGAAGATATTGGCTGAAACGGGTCTTAAGCGTAGAAAGTATTAGCGAGCTAGATGCAGGTAATAACAAAAGCGTTGCACTATATTTATATTGCCTGCATTTAACTGAATAAGACTCAAAAGTTAATTCGGTGCATTTTCTCTGACCAACTTTCTGTAGCGTGGAAGTTGTAAGGGTGGAAGCTCTTCTACAGATACCCGCTTAAGCCAATGTCTTGCTTTTTCAGCATCATTATCAAGCGTTGCGTTTTCCGCTATACGTAACTTGATACGGTTAACTTGTGCAATATCCTTCGCTTGCTCGGCACAGGCTAAACCTTTTAGAAAAGCTTTCTCGGCCTCTTAGTGCTACTTACGTTAAGCACATCCTTTAATTCACTCAAATTAGATTCAAAAGGTATCCACTGCCCCATTCCCGTTCTGTAAATAGGCTGACGAACCTGCTCAGAGCTCGGCGTTTTTATTACGCGCTTCGTTTTATGGAATGTTAAGCACGCCTCTTCAAACTCTAAGCCACAAAAGTCCAATAGACGACGCACTTGCCCTTCCAAATCATCTAGCACATCCTCATGTTGTACTGTCAGAATTTCGCCTGGCAACACTGTATTCCAGTGGGCCATTAGCTTTTCATAGGCTTTGTAATATCGACCAATATCAGTCAGAGAGTAGCTAAACTCTTGCCCATCACCAAACAGTTGCTTAAAGCCGCTAAAACAACAGTCCATTGGATCTCTTCTCGCGTCGATAATTTTAGCGTTGGGAAGGATCTTTTTAATAAGCCCAATATGAATGAAGTTGTTAGGCATTTTATCAATAAAGAACGGCGCCCCTTGCCGATAAGCTTGGGTCTGCTGAAGATATTGCTCACCTAGTTTTGCCAGCTTACCTTCGTTCAATGCTGATACATTTAGTGGGTAAGGCGTAGACTGATGGCTGAGTGACGACGCGATTCCTAATATATCGTGTAGTTCCATAGTGCCCTCGACTTGAGAGTGCGATGCTAAAATTTGCTCAAGGAGTGTTGAACCTGCGCGAGGTAGGCCAACAATAAAAATAGGATCGGGCGCCTGGCAGCCTTGTGTTTTGTTGAAGCATTCTTTGGTAAAAGCCTGCTGCTGAGCCTGTAATGCCTTCTCTGTTTTAACGATATCAAACTGCAGCGTACGCTTTTTAAGTTTATTGCCGCGCTCGTAGTACTCAAACGCGCGGGTGGCGTTCGCACTGTCTTCAAACCCCTTTCCTAAAGCAAAGCAAATATGAATTTCATCATCCAATTTTGTCGCTTCAGCATCTACCAACGAGACCATTTGCCTTAGTAATTCATCACTAAAACGATAGGTCTTCGTATTGGCTAGGCTCCAATACGCATCGCCAAAGTCCTTTTGAAATAAAATGGCTTTCTCATAAGCCTTTATCGCATCGCCAATATCACCTTTAGCTTTTAGGGCATGTCCTTGTGCCACCCAAACTGCCGGCCTATCTTCGTTCTCTCTAAGAAGCCCTTGATAGATGTCAATTGCCTGCTCTAGTTCGCCAACACCAACGAGTGCATGAGCCAAGCCTACTTTCACGGTGAAGTTATCAGATGCGTATTTCAGTCGCTGTTTCGCAACGGCTGCGGCATCAGGGAACTTTCCAAGCTTAGATAGAAGGCTTTGGTAGGCAGCGGCAGCTCTATCATTTTCTGGGTATAGCGTTACACAGCTTTCTAATAAAAATTCAGCGTCGCTATAAACTTTTAATTGAATACCAATTTCAGCAAGCAACATCATTGCTTCTGGATGATGCTCATGACCGGCTAGAAATTGTCGACACACTTGTTCGGCTTTGTGCAATTGCCCTTCGTGCATTAAATCTGTAGCGCCTAGTAACGGCTTGGGTAACGATGTGAGAAATGCAATTTGCTGCTGACAAAGCGCGAGCGCTTGTGGTTGATTATCTGCCTTGTACACTTTTTCAAGCTGGAGCCAGGCAGTTAATAAAGCAGGGTTAAATCGTGTAGCCTGATAAAAACTGTGGGCAGCCTTTTTGCTGTCAGAGGCTAAATAGCAATAGCCCAGCTCTTGATAAGCGCGAGCATAATTGGGAACGTAAGCAATCAGTTCATTCAACGTTTCGATAGCGCTGTTTACATCAGCCAATAGACGGTATGCCACGGCTTTTAAATAAAGCACCTCTTTAAGGGTGTTTTGGCTTACCCCCAACTGTTCTTTAGCGCGTAGTAGTATGTCATTGCATCCAGAAATGACGGCCTGATGCTGTGATTGCATAAGCCACTGCTTTAACTGCTGTATTTCTTTTTGTTCTTCTAGTGTCATTAAAAACGCCTGCTTTAAATTCAGCGTAAAATAAAAAACGGCGAACTCAGAGAGTTAGCCGTTTTAAACTTGAGGCCGTGCAGCTTTCAAATGATAAAAACACGGAAAGCGCATTGCCTCATAACGTTATACGCTAATCGTACATGACCAATCTAGCTATACTAACTTAGCCTTAATAGTAATCGTATGAAAAACGAAGACCAATAGTACGAGGCCTATTTGTTACTACCTTCGGCGTAAATTGCTGGGTATCAATATTTAAAATAGCACGCTCATCAAATACATTATCAATGTAGAGCTCGGCTTTCCAAACGTCATTTGTTACACCAACAGCAAGATTGGTTAAAATATACGACTCTTGCACGTAACGGCCGCCGCGGAACGTTTCACCATTTGAGTCGGCATACGTTACCCCTTCGAACACGCCAGCCTCTTGTTCAATCTTAAGACCTGAGCCTGTACCATAAATAAGGGACGTTGCATCCTCCATTACGTAGGCATCCATAACCATGCCTGCCAACCGGTCGCCGGTATAGCTTACAGATCCATTGACATACCCACGCTTATCACCTTCTAGTTCAAAGAAATAACGCGCGTTGATGTTTCCAGAGAAATCCGCAGAGTATGGCAGCTTTGAACCTACACCCGCCGCAATACCCTCAAGCTCCGAGTTTACGCGAGTAAGTTCAGTATCTAATACACTAAATGCAGCATTAATGATTAGGTCGTCAGTGGCAAGCCACGTCATGTCAGCATCAATACCTTTAATCTCAGCATCACCCACATTATCAGTGAATACCAAGAATGAGATATTTGTAGGGTCGAAGCGCGACGTTTGCAGCTCTTCAATTTCAGAATAATAGGCCGTAGCGTTTACACGGAATTGGCCATCAAAAAAGTCACCCTTAAGACCCAATTCATAGTTATCCAGCGTATCCGTTGTGGAATATACAGGAATACGGAAGTTTTCGAATTTGCCAGACTGATTATTTGACAGACCACCACCAACGCGGTTAGTAACTGGTGGTCGGAATCCTTCTGAATAATTAGCAAACAATAAGATGTCTTTGTTAACCTTCCAGTCTAGCGAGAACTTAAAGATTGTGTCGTCAACGGTTAACACGCCGTTATCGTCAAGCAAATCTACCTCTAACTGCCCACTTTGAATAGCGGCGGCAACAGCTTCAGGGTCTAGACCAACGGCTGCAAGCTCATCGGGGTCTTGCGTACCGAATGCACGAATACGTCGCGTTACGTCAACAGTTGACGTTGAGCCTACGTAGATATCATCAATTTCATACCAACGGGCACCAATACTTGCAGTAACCGTGTCGGTAATATCGTATTCTAGCTGACCAAATACAGCAATTTGTTCAATGGTATGCGTAATATCGTTGATAAAGCTTACTTCAGAAGGGAAAGGGCCACCATCGCTGTTAATGCCTTCATTACCTACTAGGGTACGTTGAAGGTTATCAAAGCCAAATGTACTCATTTCAGTGTTGGCAATCTTGAACTGACCTACTGTTGCTACCTCTTGTTCGTCATAAAACAATCCGGCAGTTACTCGCCATGGCGTATCCATGGTGGTGTTGAAACGTATCTCATGGGTATTACGAGTAGAAGACGTGTCTTCTTTATAGTATTTGGTTGGGTCTAAACAGCGCTCATCAGCTGTGTTATCAGGCGTATCGTAGTGGTTACACACGTAATACGCAGAAAATAAACCGCCGTTTGTATACCCTGTGTAGTCTGCTAGCGTATCAATTTCACGGTCTAAGTACCCACCGGTATATACAACATTCAGCTTTTCTAAGCGTCCTTCAAGCGTCCACGTAGTTAAACCGAATTCGTCTTTGTTCTCTTCTTGTTGGAAACGCAGAGCAGAGCTTTCACCTTCAAGTGTGGGGTCGTACGCAAATACACCCTCTGTATCTAACGTTTGCTGGGTGTGCTGTACAAGCAAGTCCCAGTTATCATTAAAATGATAAGACAGACCAAAACGTGCACCTGTATACATTGCATCATTAAAGTCTTCTTCTACCAATGCATCATTTTGTGGAGAAACGACTGCGGCTTCGGTATTAGAGCTAATGTTGGGGTTGGTAATTCTGTTAGCATCCATGGCCACTGGATCAGCCAACGGCCCACCAGAAATACGGTCAATAACCACGGCGCTTCCAATGTATCCGCCCTCGCCAGGCACATTCATTACATTGTCTATCCAGCCACCTTGCTTATCGTTGTACGCAGCAACTCGAACAGCCAAGTCGTCGGTAAGCGGCATATTAAAATATGCTTGAACCGAGTTACTCATTTCACCGCCTTTGGTAAAGCCGATATTTGTATCAAAGCCTGTAGCAAAGCTCGTATGGTCGGGTTTGTTCGTAATTAAACGAATAGTACCCGCCTGAGAGCTTGCACCAAACAATGTGCCCTGTGGCCCAGGAAGTACCTCAACCCGCTGAACGTCAGTAGCGTAGACATCTAAATTACGCCCTGCCATGGAAACTGGCATTTCATCAAGGTAGAAAGCAACTGATGGTTGTAAGGCCTGTACAGACGACAACATGATATTAGATTGGGTTGTTGCGGCACCGCGAATGTAGATTTCATTCTGTCCCGGCCCGGTTCCTTGGAATACCACATTTGGTAAAAATTCAACATAGTCTTGGAAATTATCTATACCAAGATTTTCTAGTGCTTTACCGTTGAGCGCGGTAACTGCGACCGGAACGTCTTGTATAGATTCACTTCGCTTAGTAGCGGTGACTTCTATTGTTTCGAGTTTAGCAGGCGCTTTTGATTCTTGCGCGGCCAGAGGAGTGGTAGCCAGTGCAGCGACAATTGCACAGCTAAGCTGAGTTTTTCGCATTTGTGTGTGTTTCCTTCATTAGTTTTTATTTTTAACAGCGTTTAGTTAAAACACTTATCAAAAAGGTCATATATTAAAATACACAATAGAAATATAATTACTACTCTAACGATTAATTTTTAATCTAAAATCTTTAAAACTTAGCATAAAGTATAGTTTTTAAAGATTTTCATGCTAGATAAAGATGAAGCAAACGCCATCTGAAAAACAAATACATACAAAGCTAATTATTTCATTTGATGTTTATAAAAAGTGCTCCATGCGGTATATTTCACCGTATTACTAATAATTAATATGAAAGGTGAAAGGAAATTACTGCGTGAGCGAAAACGAAAAGAAATCCCCTCTCAACAAACCGGTGTTTTTAACATCGTCAGCATTAATCCTCTGTTTACTGATTTTTGCTGCTGGCACTCCGGAAACGGCGGATGCTCTCTTCCAAAAATTGCAAAGTGTGATAGTGACCAACGGGAGTTGGTTTTACGTGTTTACTGTTGCAGTCATCGTGGTTTTCGTAGTCTTTTTGGGCATGTCTCGCTATGGTGAAATTAAGTTAGGCCCAGACCATGCCACACCAGAGTTTGGTTTCGGTACATGGCTTAGCATGCTGTTTGCTGCTGGCATGGGTATTGGCTTGATGTTTTTCGGTGTCGCAGAGCCCTTAATGCACTTTTTAGCACCTCCTACTGCGCAAGCTGAAAGTATTGACGCGGTGCGTGAGGCGATGAAAACGACCTTTTTCCACTGGGGTGTTCACGCATGGGCAATATATGCCGTAGTAGCATTAATCTTGGGTTACTTCGCTTATCGCCAAAACTTACCACTCACTCTGCGCTCTGCGCTTTATCCTCTCATTGGCGATCGGATTTACGGCTGGCCTGGTCACGTTGTTGATATCTTTGCGGTAACATCAACGGTATTTGGTGTATCGACCTCATTGGGCTTTGGTGCATCTCAGGTAAACGCTGGCTTTAACTATTTATTTGGATTGCCGTCGAACACTGGCGTTCAAATCGCTATTATGGCGGGCGTGGTTGGTCTTGCCGTAATTTCAGTTACCACGGGCTTAGAGAAAGGCATTCGCCGCCTATCAGAAACCAATATGATACTGGCAATAATATTGCTCCTGATTGTTTTAGTATTGGGCCCCACGGTATTTTTACTTCAAGCCTTCATGCAAAACACAGGTGCTTACCTATCTGATTTAGTTCGTAATACCTTCAATTTGTTTGCGTACGAAAAAACAGATTGGATTGGCGGTTGGACCATATTCTATTGGGGATGGTGGTTAGCCTGGGCACCATTTGTGGGGCTATTTATCGCGCGAATCTCTTACGGTCGAACTATTCGAGAGTTTGTGTTGGGTGTACTTCTGATACCGTCGGCATTCACGCTCTTTTGGATGACAGTTTTCGGTAATGCCGCAATCGATCAAGTACTAGTTCAAGGTAAAGACGTTCTAGCCCAAATGGTTAACGAAGATACATCTGTAGCGCTGTTTGTCTTTTTAGAACAGTTCCCGTTTTCATCTTTGCTGAGCTTTATCGCAGTTCTTATGGTTATTGTATTCTTTGTTACATCATGTGACTCAGGTGCAATGGTTGTAGATATGCTCTGCTCCCATGGTGAGAATAATACGCCGCTATGGCAGCGAGTTTATTGGGCCGTAGGAGTAGGTGTAGTGAGTTCAGTGCTGCTTTACGCCGGTGGACTGGGTGCATTGCAAACAATGACGATAGCCGCTGCTTTACCCTTTGCAATTGTTTTGCTTATCTCGATATTCGGCTTGCTTAAAGCCTTGAGAATTGAAGCGTATAAACGAGAGAGTTTACAAGTAATGGCTGGTACGCCTCAGCACAGTGATTCAGATAAAAACTGGAAAGATAGGTTAGAAAACATTGTGTCTTTTCCTGACGAAAGTGCGGTGCGTCGTTATGTTAATAAAGTAGTTAAGCCAGCACTTACCGAGGTAGGTGACGAGTTTAAAACGCAGCAGTTCGAAATAAACATAGAAGACAACGAAGAGGCGCTCATATTAACGGTTGATATGGGGAACGACCCTGAGTTTGTTTATGCTGTTTATCTAGTGCCAACAGAACAACCTGAATTTGGCCCAAGTGAAACATCTGAACTAGACGAAAATAAAAAGGCGACGTACTATCGCGCCGAGGTGCATTTGTCTGAGGGTGGCCAAAACTATGATATTATGGGCTGGTCTAAGATTTCGGTCATCAATGACGTGATCGATCACTATCACAAGCACCAACATTTTATTCACTTGCTTAAGTAACCATAAGGTTGCTTAATCGTTGGAAGTATAATGCGAAAAGAAGAAGAACTATTAGTAGCACTACGGCGCGTTATTCGCGCTGTTGATCTACGCAGCAAGCAGCTAAGCAAACATGTGGGTCTTACCGGCCCACAGCTTCTAGTCATGCAAAATATTGAAGAGCGGCCTGGTATCATGGTTCGTGAAATAGCGGAAAATATTAATTTAAGCCCCGCAACCATCACTAATATTTTAGATAGATTGGAATCACGAGATTTAGCTACGCGCATCAGAAGTACGCAAGATAAACGTAAAGTTGGCGTTTATCTTACAGAGAGGGGTAAAGTAGCTGTTGTTGACGCCCCTCGTCCTCTTCAAGAGCACTTTGTTGAGCGTTTCTCGCAGCTAAAAGAGTGGGAACAAAGCCAGATGGTGGCGACCGTCCAACGAATAGCAAGTATGATGGACGCAGAAGATATCGATGCATCTCCGTTCTTGGAGTTGGGAAGTATCTCGGAAAAAAACTAGCATGCTTCTTATTCAAAAATGGCCTTCTTTTTGAAGGCCATTTTTATGACTAAGTGATCACTATTACGTACATAGATTCACGACTTGGCTTTAAGCGGGTTCACCTTTCCACCCGTAATTTTATCTGCGCGACCTTCTTCTTTTGCTTTTTCAGCTCGACGTTTTCGGATTTCTTTTGGATCCGCAATGAGTGGGCGATAAATTTCAATCCTGTCGCCATCTATCAGCGTATCTCGCAGTTTAACAACTCTGCTCCAAATACCCACTTTGGTCGCTTTTAAATCAATCTCTGGAAACTGCTCAGTAATATTCGACGCATTAATTGCCTCTTCAACGGTTGCATTTTCGTGAATTGCAACATCAACAATCCTTTGCTTCGTTGGTAGCGCGTATGCGACTTCGATGTTGATGAGTTTATTACTCATGCGTAAACACTCCTAGCCCGCTCGGTAAACGCTGTCACCATACTGCTCGCTAAGCTATTAAACACCTTGCCAAACGCCATTTCCGCTAGTTTATTACTGAATTCAAACTCTAAATTAAGTTCAATTTTACAGGCTTCTTCTGAGAGCGCAGAGAAAGTCCACCCTCCCGTAAGTGAGCGGAATGGTCCATCGACCAACTGCATTTGAATACTCTTACCAGGCTCTAACACGTTATGGGTTGTAAACCACTGCTTAATCCCCGCTTTCGCGACTAACAAAGACGCCTTCATATTTTTGGCAGATGTGTCGAGAACTTTACTGTCTGCGCAACCTGGCAAAAACTCGGGATAGGAAGCTACATCGTTGACTAAGTTAAACATGGCTTCTGCGCTGTGTGCTACTAGCGCGCTTCTGTGAATACTTGGCATTGATTCCACTATTATTAAAACTCTTATCGGCATTGTATCACAGAAAAATTGCATCGCTTGTATTCGGTTTTGAACCAAACGCCCCAATATAAGATAACAATGACAACTAAAGACATTCCTTTGAACAATCAGTATAATAGCCAGCATGAAAAAGAATAAAGCCAACAAAAATACCACAGGAAATATCGCGCAGAACAAAAAAGCGCGTCACGATTATTTCCTAGAGGACAAGTTCGAAGCAGGACTTGAGCTTCAAGGGTGGGAAATTAAAAGTATTCGTGCCGGTAAAGTAAACATTACCGATGCGTACATTATTATCCAAAATGCCGAAGCGTATTTGGTAGGTTGCCGAATTAGCCCGCTAAATCAAGCATCTACACACGTTGTTGCAGCACCAGAGCGGGCACGTAAGTTGCTGCTAAACAAACGTGAAATAGACCGTTTGATGGGTGCACGAGACCGCCAAGGTTATTCAATCGTTGCTACGTCTATGTATTGGAAAAAGTGTTGGGTGAAGCTAGAAATTCACTTGGCAAAAGGTAAGCATGCGCACGATAAACGTGACACCATTAAAGACAAAGACTGGCAGCGCCAAAAAGAAAGAATGATGAAACACAGCGTTTAACGCTGTGTTTTTCATTTTGCCACTAGAAAACTTTCGTTATTTTTCCAGTGATTAAGTGCCAAACTGAATATCTACGATAAACATTTTAATAAATTGTACTAAGTGGCACTTATCCTACGTCCCGTTTCGTCATTTTCTTGCGATGAAGCATGTCGAGAATTAGGCTCCACAGCGGTGATGGGTTTCTAAGCGTAGTAAGGTTATTTCCTAATCGCCTTAACTGCCGGCGTACCATCGCCATATTGGCTAAGCTGGCGAGGGATTTATCTTTCCAGGTGCAATGCGGAATGATGCCCGAATAGCTCCATTCTTGCTGCCATTTTTTCGAAAGGTCTGGCGTTACCGCTAGCGCACTGGCTAAACCCACCAGCGCGCAGCCTTGTTGCACAACCTTCTCCGCGACTTCCGCGCGTTTTATACCGCCAGTTGTCATTAGCGGAATATCAGTTTTGCTTTCTAAGGCGTTAGCAAATTCTAGAAAATATGCTTCTCTGGCAAGCGTGGTATCGTCGCGAGTTTGCCCCTGCATGGCCGGAGCTTCATAACTACCACCAGATAGCTCAACCACATCAACGCCCAATGCTTCCAACCTATTTACTACTTCACAAGCATCATCGAATGAAAATCCGTTCTTCTGAAAATCAGCGGAGTTAAGCTTTACCATAACAATGAAGTCTTTCGCGCACACCGCTCTCACCTGACTCACTATATTTATTAGTAAGCGAGCCCGATTGATAATAGACCCGCCCCACTCGTCCTGACGCTGATTGGTTAGCGGCGATAAAAATTGCGTTAGCAAGTAACCGTGAGCAGCGTGTATCTCCACACCATCAAATCCTGCTTTCTCAGCTTGCTTTGCCGTTTGTACAAAACGTTTGCAGACATCGTGAATATCTTGGCATGTCATCTCACGAGGCTGGGCAAACAATTTCGAATGTTTACCCATATCGAGGGGGACGGCAGAAGGGGCAATGGCTTTTCCGCGCATAGCCTTGAAGACTTGTCTTCCGGGATGGTTTATTTGCATCACTGCCAGTGCCCCGTTCGACTTAATAATTTTTGCCCACTTTTTAAACGGAGTAAGCTCTGTGTCTTTTTCTAATGCGACGCCACCTGGCCCTGTCATCGCATTTTTATCCACCATGACATTTCCAGTGATCACCATGCCTAGGTGGCCATGAGCCCAGTAACGATAGAGAGAATAAAGTGACTCGCCGGGAATATTTCCCTTGCTCGACATGTTTTCTTCCATGGCAGCTTTTACAAGTCGGTTTCTTACCGTTACGCCACAGGGCAAAGTATACGGAGAATACAATATAGAATCTGAAGACATTTACACTACAAGCCTTTTCATTATGCTGCGGTACTTTAATTGTTCTTGATGCTAATTGCATCCTTACTTGTCTATTTTTACCTTAAAAATAAACTAAAGTAATCAGACCTATAAGAATCAAAATGACTGTCTTATTACGTCTCTTGCCACTTGTTTTCGTTACCAGCACTTGAAAAATGACTAAAAGGCCACATCTCTTTTAAGGCTCAGTAATAGACTGCGTTGATTGAAACGTCTTCGTTTTAACAAAGCCGTGTAACCTTTTGAAAAGATAAATGTTATTTTTGGTTGTTTTATGGCCAAACCCTTAAAATTTATAGCAATTTTCAAAAGAATGTATTTAACCACTCAGCAAATGTGCTATTATTGACAATCACACTCGGGGCTGATTAGGATTCGACAGGATCTAGGAAGCCGGAGGTGCATGCAGAGGAGCGGTTTGCCTCTTAAAAAGCCGCATTTAAATAGTCGCAAACGACGAAACATACGCACTAGCCGCTTAATAACCGGCATAGGCCCTTCCACCCTAGTCTTTTCCTGCTAGCGGGGATTCGGAAGGTCATCCAAGTAGGATAGCGAGGGAACCTTGTCTGAGGGTGAACCGCGAAATAGTATCAGGCCAGCTGCAAGGAAATCCTGTTTGTCGGAGTTCCAAGCAGTTAAATAAATGACAAACTAAGCATGTAGTACCAAAGGTAGACATTTTCTGGACGCGGGTTCAAATCCCGCCAGCTCCACCAATTCAATAAAAAAGACGTCCCATGACGTCTTTTTTTATGTCTCAAACTCAGTAACTTCACCTCGACAATAGCCATGATGTGAAAACATGCTATGGAATTCACACGCCCTCTGTAACCCTACTATCGACACAACCTTAATCAATTAGAAAAGTCGTTAGCGGCAGGTTAAATACACTAAACAGCATATCGCTGCTCACGCCCCTACCGACCACTAACACGCTTCGACGTTTTATTTAATGAAGTACCTTAATTAAAAGATACTAAGCCCTAGCCTGCTTTTCGATTTAGGCTGATTAAGCAGAAAGCCAATAATAACGTTGCAATCATCCCTGAAGCGCCAGCTACACCTGATGGTAGAAAGCCATCGCGACCAAATATTATTAATATGGTATTGGCAAACATAGCGACTACGCCTGCTATAGCTGTAAGACCACCAATCGCTTTACCACCTTTTGCCACAAAAGATAGGCCGAAAACAAAGGCTGCTAAGCCTAATAACAATTTTGCTGCGTAGTAAATCATGAAAGACAAAGACACTACGCCGCCAATTAAAGGCTTAGCACCTTCTACTGCACCAGCAACTTGGCCGAAGGTTGAAAATAACGTTAGGCCAATGCTTACCTGCACTATATTCAGAACCGCGCTTAAAGTAATAGCCGACCAGCCTAGCTGCGTGTTTTTTGCCTGCACCATAGCGGTACTAGCAAAAGCAGCTAGCACGGTAAAGATTACGGCTTCAAATCCCCAGGCATACTGCCTTGAAAAGCTAATTCCGCTGCTGTAAAGCGCTGTAAAAACAGCCTGTGTTATCGCTAGTAGTAATAATAGCAACGCTGTAATTTGAATGGTGCGCTTATGTGTAAATTCCATTATGACTCTCTTTTCTTTTAGATATGTAAGTAACATTTATTGATGTGGCTATAAGACAGGTATAGCTAATTAATAATTTCACTAAATTCGTTAAAAATTAAAAACCATCTATAAAGGAAGGAAGCTTTGTACTCTGAAAGGCAGTCTTATACCAGGCGGCAAGTCATCTCGTTCATATCTTCATCAGTTTTTTATTGAGCCACAGGTTTCACTACGTGATTGGTCATTCCACTCGCACTTGATAGTAAAACGTATTCCCATTTAATTGGTTATATTATAACATTGCGCACAAATTTCAGTTACAGCACGTTATACAATGCAAACAAACTCAGTAATATGCGCAGACGCGCTTACCGTGCGCGTTGAAAACCGCACGCTCCTAGACAATCTAAACTTCAACGTTGGTAAGGGCGAAGTTTTCGCGCTTTTAGGCGGAAACGGTGCCGGTAAATCTACTACGCTTAAAACCTTTTTAGGTTTGATGAAGGCAAGTAGTGGTAGCGCTACTGTGTTGGGGCACAACGCCACTACTCACCCTAACGATGTTCAAAAGTCAGTCGCTTACTTACCTGAATCTGTAACGCTTTATGGTCACCTTTCTGGCTTAGAAAATATCCGTTACTTTCTTTCGGTAGCTGGTGTAGAAAAATCAGACGAAGACATGTTTGCAGCACTTCGCAAAGTAGCGCTTCAAGAAGATTCATGGAATAAGGCGTTATCAAACTACTCGAAAGGTATGCGTCAGAAAACAGCCATTGCGCTTGCTTTGTTGCGTAATGCCCCGGTACTGTTTTTAGATGAGCCCACCTCAGGCCTAGACCCTGCTGCTATTGACGAGTTTAATGCGTTGGTTTCTGAGCTAGCAGCCAATGGCGCTACCATTTTTATGGTAACCCACGACGTATATGGTGCTTGCCAAGTCGCTCACCGTATTGTGCTTTTAAGCAACGGTAAGCTAACCGGCTCCTTCGAGCGTGTTGGCGATACGCCTATCGACACAGAAGCGGTACACGCAGCATTTTCAGGGCGCAAAGCATGATATTTAGTGTAGCAAAAACCATTTGTGCAGATCAGTGGCGCTATTGGCTGCGCACGAAAGTCGCTGCTACGGTACTCTTGCTAGGGGCGATACTGACCCTTGCGGCATTGGTTGTGAATGCATTTCACATTGAGGAAGCCGCGCACGCTAGAGAGCACCTTCAAACTGAAGCAGAAGAACGCTTTAAAGCGCAGCCTGATAAGCATCCTCACCGCATGGTGCATTACGGTCATTACGTTTTTCGTGCCCCTACTCCATTAAGCGTGATTGAACCTGGTGTAGACACCTACACGGGTAACGCTATTTTCTTAGAAGGGCATCGACAAAATAGCGCCATGTTTGCCGAGCAGAGGCAATCAGCTGGTCTTACGCGTTTTAGTAGCTTAACCCCTAGCTTTCTTGCGTTAGTACTTGCGCCGCTGTTTATTATTCTTATTGGTTACGGCAGCGTATCGCGAGAGCGCGAGGCCGGCACACTTACTTTGTTATTGTCGCAAGGTACTACGCGCTGGCAGCTAATGTTAGGAAAACTGTTAGCGCTAATTACAGCTAGCGGCTTGTTCTTACTTCCTTTGCTTTTGGCCTGCTTGTATGTGGCTTTTTCAAGCGAAAGCCCGCTTGTGGTGCTGCTATTTTGCTTAAGTTACGCCGTTTACTTCTTGCTATGGGCTACCGTTGTAACCGCGTGTTCAGCGTTATTTGAAAAAAGCAGTGTTAGCTTCACCATGCTTATTGTTATTTGGATGGCCGCATGTGTTTTACTTCCTCGCTTGGGAAGCAGTGTTGCCACTAATGCTGCCCCTTCTATTGGCAAACTTGAAGCTGACTTCAAAGTAGAAGAAAAGCTTAGAAGTTTGGGCGATGGTCACGACGTTAACGACCCTGCATTTAAAAAGCTAAAAGAAGATTTGTTAGCAAAATACAATGTAGATTCCGTAGACGACCTTCCCGTTAATTTCCGCGGTGTTGTTGCTCAGTATTCAGAAGGCAGACAGGCAAAAGTGCTGAATGAATTTGCCGAAAACAGAATGGGTGAAGAGTTAGAACAAGCACATATTGCACGTCAGTTTGGTTGGCTATCGCCTACCGTTGCGGTTCGCGCAATCTCTACAATATTAGCGGGTACCAGCCTTGAAACCCATCATCGTTTTTTACGAGAAGCAGAAGCTCTGCGCCTTGAGTTCGTGCAAGGGCTAAATAAAGTGCATGTTGAAAAACTGGATTACAAACTCGACATGAACCGTAACGCAAGCGAAGAAGCGGCTGATAAAGCGGTTGTGGGTGCAGACAACTGGGCATTACTATCAGAATTTAACTTTAAGCCCGAAGCAGCAAATACACGCATTTCAAATGCGCTTGTTTATTTTCTACAACTCTTTGTTTGGGTCTGCATTACCGCCTTACTTTTAAGAGCGGCTGTTAGGAGGTTAAACCCATGATGCGTTTTACCGATCTTAAACGTGAAGCTAATTTTGTTTTTGGTCACCGCCAAATAAAACTTACGTTATTAGTCGTATTTCTTTTAAGCGCGGTGTCTTTGTGGTCTGGTTATGCAGAAATTCAGGAACAACAAGCCACTATTGAACGCTTATTAGAAAAAGACCAAATAGAGCGTGAAGCCGTTATCACGCACCAGTCTAGCTATGGCATGGTCGCGTATTACGCATTTCACCTTACTTATGCACCTCCCTCCCCACTTGCTTTTGCAGCCGTAGGTGAACGCGATGTATTCCCTTGGAAGCATCGTATACGCATGCTGGCGCTAGAAGGCCAAATTTACGAAAGCGATACCGATAACCCCGAACTGGCGTTTCTAGGACGTTTTGATTTTGCCTTTGTAACCAGTGTATTGCTGCCGTTATTTATCATACTGCTGCTCTACGATTTAAAAGCTAAGGAACGTGAAGCTCGCCGTTTTGATTTACTCAATGTAACAGCGCGCAATGCCCACGCTATATGGACAGCGCGAGTGATCGTTACCTTGGTTCCTTTGGCTCTTGTTACGCTTGTTCCCTTTGTGGTTTTCGGTTTATTTAACGGCGCTTCTATTTCATCAATATCAACCGTTTGCGCAATAGTAATAGGTAACATTGCAATTTGGAGTGCCATTGTTCTTGTGATTGGGGCTGCAAAACGTTTTGCAAATTTCAGTGCAACGCACCTTGCCTCTATCATGCTGGGCGTTTGGCTTGTTACCACCGTTGTTGTGCCTGTAACTGCACACTCGGTAATTAATGCGGTGGTTGAAACACCTGAAGGTGGCGATATTGTGCTTACCCAACGTGAAGCAGTAAATAGCGCGTGGGACAAGCCTGTTGAAGATATGTGGGCGGCATTTATTGCTACTCACCCACAATGGGCAGACTTCACAACGTTTGATCCTGAGAGAGATACTTCATTTAATTGGAAGTGGTATTACGCATTTCAGCAAGTAGGCGACCAAACGGCTAGTGACTTGTCGAAAGCTTATCAGGCCGCCACGCTTCAAAGAGACACCATTGCAAGCTACGTAGCCTTGCTTTCTCCTTCCTTGCTTACGCAACGTTTATTATCAAGCGCTGCTGATACTAATGTAAGCGCGATGGTGGGCTATGAAAATGATGTACGCGCTTTTCATCAGGCGCTACGAAAATTCTATTACTACCACCTTTTCAAAGACCCTGAATTTTATCAGGAGAGCTTTGAAGCACTGCCACAATTTACACCAAACACTAAAAGCTCACACGAGAACAGCACAGGAACAAAAGAATGAAAACTTGTTGGGTGAAAACATCACTTGCAGCCTCTATATCAGCTTTATTAAGCACGTCGGCTTTAGCGCAAAGCGATAACAACCAAAATGAAGCTGATGTTGAAAAAATAACCGTGCACGGAATGCACCGCGCGTATCAAGGGGCTTTTGAATACAAAGAAGTGCCTGCAGCTGCCCAAGATATAGATTTAGGGCTACTGAACGATGCTGGTGCTATTAATTTGAATGACGCATTAGACCTTTCTGCATCTGTCGCGCGTCAAAACAATTTTGGTGGTCTTTGGAATAGCTTTGCTATTCGTGGCTTTTCAGGGGATGAAAACTTACCCAGCGGTTTTCTGGTAAACGGCTTTAATGCCGGTCGTGGCTTTGGCGGCCCGCGTGATTTATCTGGTATCGATCATGTAGAAGTATTAAAAGGCCCGAAAGCGGCGCTTTTCGGTCGTGGTGAACCGGGTGGTGCAATTAACCTGGTAACTAAACGTCCTCAGTTTCGTGAAGGTGGTGAGATTAGAGCTACTTACGGAAGCTGGGAGCAAATGCGCGTTGAGGCTGACGTACAAACCGTTGTAGGCGCAACCGAGAATGTCGGCGTACGCCTAGTTGGTTTTTATGAAGACGCGGAAAGTTTTCGCGATACAGTAGAAACCGAACGCTTTGGGTTCTACCCGTCGGTAACTTGGGAAGCATCGGCAGATACAACCGTGACTTACGAACTAGAGTACACAGAACAAAAGATTCCGTTTGATCGTGGTGTAGTGGCTATTGACGGCGAATTAGGTCATCAACCCATTGAAACCTTTACTGGCGATCCGAATGGCGACACTATCGATACCGAAGTTGTTGGTCATCAAATTGAAGTTTCTCACAAGCTTGCTGATGACTGGAACTTGTTGTTAGGTGCAGGACTGCGCGACACCACGTTTGAAGGTAATGCGCTTGAGACTAACTTTGGCGGCCGTCAAACATTATTTATTGACCCAAATCAAGCCTTGTTATCGCGCTTTAAACGTTATCGTAATTTTGAGACAGATTACCTTGTTTTACGAGGCGAAATAGCGGGTGAATTTGAAACAGGCTCACTGACCCATCGCGTAATTATTGGTGCTGACTACGACAAATTTGAAAACGATCAGTTAATTCTGCGCTATCGCCCGCCGTTTTTCTCAAGTGATACTGACATTAACGATTTAGATTTAGACCAGTACCTTGTTGTCGATATATTTAACCCTGATTACTCGCCCCTGCCCGATGTTGAGCTTTCAGATAATTTAGATCGTCTAGAAGTGCAAAAAGCGTGGGGTGTTTACTTCCAAGACCAAATAAACCTTACCGATAATCTTCAAATTCGTTTAGGTGGCCGATTCGATAAGTTCGAGCAGGAGATTGATAATCGCTTAGCAAGCCCGGTAAGCACAACCTCGCAAGATGATACCCGTTTCTCGCCGCAAGTGGGCGCCATTTATGTGTTTAACGACAGCACAAGCGTGTATGCCACCTACGGCGAAAGCTTCCGTCAATTAACAGGTTCAGACTTTGCGAGTAACCCTTTCGAGCCGAACGAGTCAAAATCTGCTGAGATTGGCCTTAAAACCGATTTAACGTCTATGTTCGATAATGTACGAGGCGATATCACGCTTTCAGTTTTTAATATTGAGCAAAGCAATATCCTAGTGTTTGACGACAGCGAAGAAGCATCAGACGGCTTTTTCTTAACTCCGGCAGGCGAAGCGCGAAGCCGCGGTATCGAACTAGATATCAACGCCGAGTTTGAAAACAAAGTTTCACTTTGGGTGTCTTACACCTTTGTTGATGCAGAAAGTACAAATGATGCGGCAGATGCTAACTTTGTGGCTGCGATAGAGTCTGGCGACCCGCTAATTAACGTTCCAGAAAACCAGTTAAGTATTCAACTAAGTAAAGACCTTACTTTAGCTGATATGCCAGTGCGCATAGGTTCTGGGCTGCTGTACGTTGATGAACGCTTAGGGCAAACTGCCACCGACTTCTATTTACCTAGCTATACTACAGTGCGTGCTTTTGCTGAGATAGAGCCTGTTGAAAACCTATTGGTTAAAGTGGCGGTAGATAACCTGTTTGATAAAGAGTTTTACACTAACTCTTTTGCTGACGTATGGGTTGAACCGGGAACACCTCAGCGCTTCAGGCTAACGGCTGCCTATCGCTTCTAATCCACCGATTTGTAAGAATAGGGAAGCTTACTTTCGTTAAGCTTCCTTTTTTATAATGCCAAACCCGTTTATCTAACGTTGATTCAAGAGCTTTGCAAGGTTTGAATTGGCTCAATATCAGTCGTGTTATTTCTAATAAACGACTCTATATCGTTGATTTTCTCTTTAGAGAAACCCAACCTTGCTTCTATTGCAGTAGTACCATCAGCGTTTTCAATAATATCAAATTCATTTACGCCCAAGGTGCGTGAAAATGCGGTGTGAACTTGATTATTGTTAATGTCGACAATCTTGATTTTGGTCGACGTTCTATAAATAGCTAGCGGACCTGATTGAGTCTGTACCCAGTTAATTGACCAGAAATAGTGGCTGTAATTAGGTAGGCCAAGCTTAGTGTAGAGCGCCTCTTTAAAATCGACATTATCGCACTTGTTCATCACGGCATTTTGACGTCTACAGTTTGAGTATTCTGCAACATCCTTTCCGCCCAAACTTACGTCCATAGGTACAATAGTATTACCGTCAAGGCTGACTAATACATAGTCGTCGAACTTAGTAAGACCAAACGTACTGCCTATTTCTTTAAAAGAATCGAATAGACCTCCTACACTGTCATTAGCATCTCGCGGATCCTTTTCAAGGAGAATAAAACCGGTGGAGGCGGCATCACCTTTTTGATGCTGTGCAATATGATAATTATCTAAAAGCGTTATATTCTTTACACTGTCACTATTGATGAAATAACGAAATGCTGACCCTGGACGTCCAATGATGAAGCCATCTGACGTCGGAATTACGCTGCTTCCTGTTGCAGTCTTGCCCGTAACCGTTTTAACTTCATATCTGTCGCCACGTTTCCATACGGTAGCAATTTTCATCGGCGCTTCAGCCGATTTAGCCTTGTGGTATTTAAGGGTAAAAGAGCCGTCAAAGTTCTCTACTGCATAGGTAAATTCACCGGTGAATCTGTTGCCGCCAAAGTTAGCCACTTGTCCTTCGAAATCATGAAACATATCACCATCAATCATGATCCCATCTTTTTTGCGGTAAAAAATTGCTGGGCCGCCAGTTTCATCAATTTTTTGCTTTTGGGCGGTAAGATCGTTAGCGCTGATCACCACCTCCGGTTTAGGTGCTGCCTGTTGTTGCTGCTGAGCACCAACGGGTAGTGACATTCCCTGAATTTTAGCAAGAAATGCCTGTCTCATCTGATTTGCCATCGCTTGCTCTTCAGGTGTTGGGGGCGTGCTTCCACAGGCGGTTAGGAGCGAGACAGCCAGTAAAGTTGGAGCGAAAAGTTTTGCGTTCATGTGTTTTCTCTTTTTTTACGCTTTAGCCAATTATTTTGAACTGAAGCTTTTTTATGAAAACAAAGGATTACGAACGTTATGGCACTAAAACCACGCTACCCTGCATAGTTAAGTGTTTTTGAAATGCCGCAATCCCTTGCTCCCACTATTAAAGAGTATTCTGACCTTAATTTCAATTACAACATTTCTTTTTATGTATATTTTTTAAGCACTTAGAGCGCAAATACATTTTCTCAAGACCACCTTCAAACCTCGTCAGAAGCAGGCCATTCTTGCTCTGTTAGAATACTTGCTTCAATAAGACGCTTACGCTTATTCTCAATGACTAATTTCAATTCATCTCTAATTAATCTTACTGCAGGCGTAATAAGATGACGACTGGGAAGCATCAGCCACATTTCTGTTAACGGTATACGGTAGTCGGTCAAAATTCGCTGCAGCTTTTTACTTAATAAATCATTTGCCACATCAATTACTGACTTTAATGAATAACGCATAGGTTAGTTTCATTTAATAATTAATAAGCAGAGTAGCAACCGCTAGTCTGCTCAATTGTTTGTTTAAAGGCGAGGGTTTTGCGGGCTTTCTAATAATACGTGCCGATCTATTTTACAGGTACGCTTCCCAACACGGCCCCACATGCCAATCCGACTGCCATGGTAAGTGCAACACTGGTAAACGTTCCCAAAAGCACATATTCGGTAAGCTTTCTGTCTTGATGTTTAGTTAGATCTCCAAAACGAAAAATCGACTTCGCCGCAATAAGAAAGCCAATAGCAGAAAATTGGTTTAACAGCACGAAAGTCAACATGAGTGTACGCTCTAGGTAGCCAATACGCTGCCCCGCCAGTGATAAGGTTTGTTGTGCTTCGGTAATGATTGTGGGCGGGTCGTTAGGATGTTTAGGTGAAGGGCTAGTTGCCAGTACTTCGCTGCTCCAAGGCGATAACAACTGTTTGATAATAATAGAGCTAGGTTTTAGTACTGCTAAATAAGCAAGTATGACTGCTAAGTGCTCTACGCTGAGCTTCTTGAAAAGATGAATGGCAACTTCCCATTGATTCGTTGCATACAGGAACACGGCAACAAGAATCAGTATGTGCGCAAATTGATCAGCAATAAACGCCTTAGTACTCTGTGCACAATACGACTTAATTACATCAATTTTAAAATGGGAAACCGCTATAACTATCGAGCTAACACCTAAAGTCCAACCATTTACGTTTTGAGTAAGCAACAGCATTGCCCCTGCTGCTAGTATCCCGTGTAAAAGCGTATGTAAATAAAGAGGTAGTGCCAACGCATGCCGTTCATTTCTCTCTTGTACCCATGCGTAAGGCTGAAAATAAAAATCTGCAAGTATATGCGCCAGCAATAACCCGACTAAAACTTCAGGTTGTTCCAATGATAAGTCAGCCGGGATATTTACGTTTTGAGCCAGCATGTTACTTCCCTTTATAAACGTGAATTTTTGATGTTAAATTGAGAGTGATTTTCTCAACCTGCGTCGCTCTCTTGCGTAATATCGCTATTGTCATTTTTCCGCGTCGCAGCTTTGCTGCCAAGATGCAATTTCTTCTTCCATGTAGCTGAGATATTCTGCAACTAACTTATAATTACTGGCGTTTAGAATACGGCTTATATTGCTTCTGTTTTTATTAAGTATGGTCGCAATGTTCTCATGACTTTTATCTTGTGCCTCCAAGTAAGCAAGCACAGTTTGCGATTGTATTTGCGTAAGACCGGATATGTGCGCATCGGCAAATCGTGTGAGTAATTTCGTTTTATTCTCTAGTTGCTCATTCTGACAAGAAAACGCAATATATTGGGGTTTTATTGTATCAAGGCCCCGCCCCGATAGAACAAAGGCCTCGCCTGTACCAATTTTTACCTCTTGCTGTCGAAATTGAGCTTCTCCTATTGCAGCGCTTACCCTCACATCTGCACTCAAAGGGAGAGCCTTCAAGGCTAATCGTATACCAATTGCAATTTGCATGCAGTGCTGAGGCTGCGTCACAGCAAGTTGAAACGCATCGCCTCGATACATATCGAAGTTGCCTACATACTGTGACGCGTATTTTGAAAGTTGTAATTTTAACGCTTCGAGTATGTGATTAAGTTCGTCATTGGAAAACGTTTGAGAATTCGAAATGTCGCCGGTTATCACACCTAGCATATTATATTTATGAGGCGCTTGGGATAGACCGTCCGCACTATTGGATTGCGTAGTACTTGTTGTTTTTGAGTTTGACATCGCCGCTTCCTTTACATCACATATCTCGATATGACGCTTTTGATATAGCAAGTATACACCTTACACTCAACACAACAAAAAACAATCACAAAATAGGATGTGATTATTTTTAATCACATTTGTTACTGTGATTAAAATGAGTAATAGATCAATGTTGATAGGGCAATGAATAAGGATTGATATGAGTGGTGGTTGAAGCAAGAACAAACAACACTTACCGTAAGTTTTTTGTCATACGCGGAAGCCTCGCGCGGTATATTCAA
This sequence comes from Alteromonas sp. KUL150, assembly GCF_009811475.1. Lineage (NCBI taxonomy): Bacteria > Pseudomonadati > Pseudomonadota > Gammaproteobacteria > Alteromonadales > Alteromonadaceae > Alteromonas > Alteromonas sp. KUL150. The sequence continues at coordinate 51,105 of NZ_BLIJ01000007.1, read as the reverse complement.
AAGCGTGACATTGCGTAATATGCGAGAAGCAATTGCTTTAGCGGCAATGTTGTCTGTTCCGGGTAAAATAATCGCAAACTCTTCACCACCATACCGGGCAACTAAATCATCACTGCCTAAACAACTGTTAGATAAGGTCTCTGCAATTTTTATCAGAACCTTATCGCCGGCAACGTGCCCGTAGTCATCGTTATACTGCTTAAAGAAATCCACATCGATAAGAAGTAGGCTAAGCGCAAGCTCCTGCTCTTGGCATCTTTGAATATCACGTTTTAATGTAGTGTCGAATAGACGCCTATTTGCAATACCGGTAAGGCCATCTATGTTTGCTAGCTGTTCAAGCTGCTTATTAGCCTCAAGAAGTTCGAACTGCATTTTTTGTAAAATTTTGCGATTGTGTAGACTTTGTAACGTGTTACCTAGCATCTCCCCTATTCGGCGCAGATATTGAATATCAAATGTATTCCATGAATAAGGACTACCTATGATGTCACAGCCAATGAAACCGTATGGGGTATCGTTCACCATAATACGAACACACAAAATAGAAAAGATGCGCTCCTCTTCAAAAACCGCTTTTTCCGCCGCAGCACTCTCGGGGAGCGACGACACGTCGTCTACTTTAAATAAACCGTTTGCAATATGACTCGTGAAGAAGGGCAGCGAGCTAGTTGGCATATTTTGCAGCTCATCAATAAAAGGTGAAACCCCCGCTGCAACCCATTCATGGGTGTTCGACATAAGCGCCATGTCTTCGCTGAACTCAAATAGGTAGCACCTATCCACATTGCTAAACTCTCCAAATCCAGCAAGAGCCTGATCAATAATATTGTCTAACTCGTTAACACTTGCATTAATAAGCTTTGAAGAAAAGTCTGAAAGCAATTGATTAAAAACAATATGCTTGCCCGCTGCAGAGCCTTGTTGATTGTTGGCAACCAAATCACTTCCGTCAGGTCTAATATAAAGTACCAGCCAGTTGTCTTCTGACGTGGTGATAATTCCACCCTCTACGTGGCAATTCATGGCTCGACATTGAGTTTGCACCCTGTACTGTTGGGATACGGTCCCCTCAGTAGCAGCGATATAGAAAGGAAGCGTATTTGCGGCAGCTTTTTGTTTAGACTGGCTGTCAAAAAACATTATTGAACTCTCGTCGAGACCGTTCAATTTTGTAATCCCAAACGTTTTTTCAAACCCCGTGCTGCAATAAACTTCCTCCCTATTAATACGTTTAAACAAAATACTTGATGGCATTTGCTTTAAAACGGCAACAATATCTTCACTACTCAAGCGCATCCCCAAACATGAACATTCTTTAAATGTAGCAAAGCACGACCAATAGTAAAAAGTACACCTCGCGTTTTATTAAACTTATTTAAGAAATTGGCGTATTCATTACAGACGTGGCCGTTTAAAAAAGGATTTGACTGCATATTATGAGTAACTCCATCGCTGATTTGTTAGATGAGATGTATGATGAAAATTCTGACAAGACGTCTCTAGGAAAAGTTATAGAGCGCTTTGAAGACAGAGGGTTTGGCCCCTTACTGCTGGTTCCAGCGTTAGTCGCACTACTCCCTACCGGCGCTATCCCAGGCGTACCAACAATATGCGGAATAACGTTGTTTTTTATTTGCATACAAGTGGCTATCGGGCAGAAAAGCCCATGGCTCCCCCGCACTCTAAAGGAAAAAGAAGTTGATTCCGATAAGTTAGAAAGCGCAATAGATAAAGCTAAACCCTATGTAAGAAAAACTGAAAAGTTACTTAAACCTCGCCTAACTTTTTTATCTGACACTTCTGCTAAAAATGTTATTGCCGCGTATTGCGCCATTGCTGCACTTTGTATGATCCCGCTAGAAGCGCTTCCCTTTGCCGTCGCCCTACCTGCCTTTGCGCTTTGTATAACAGCCCTAGGTATGACTAATCGAGATGGCGTGTTTCTTGCAATAGGCATGACGCTTCAGCTAGGTACCGGTTACTTAGTTTTTAAAGCGATGACTATGATGTAAAACTGTAAAACCGCGCGAAAGCACATTCCTACTTAGCAAACAATCTCTTGTTTTTTGATACGTCTTACGTACTATTCGTGGAATTAGAAAACTGTACTTCGGGCCAGTTGACTTTAGTCATCTCAAAATGTGAACAGCCTCACGTGCGAGAAATTGCTACCACTAAAACAGAGTCAAAAAATGAAGAGAAGTGTTGTTGTATCTCTTGCTATATCCTTTGTTTTCACTGCATTTGATACTTTTGCTGAAAACTGTGTTTTCAGCTGCCCCATTGGTTTAAACGGGCAAACCATTACCCGCTCTATATACACGCTGCATAATAACCCTCAAACAAAGTTCGCAAACTGGGTGGCGTATCACGTCACCCCAGAGACTATCGACGGCCCAACTAGAAGCCGCAACTGGAAAGCAGACCCTGAATTGGATGATGAAAGCACGCTAGAGCCTAATGACTACAGGGGCGCGTGGCGGGGCATAGGCACCGATAGAGGGCATCAAGTTCCTCTTGCTTCTTTTAGTAACTCACCTAATTGGCGAGAGTTGAATTACCTTTCAAACATTACGCCTCAAGACTCTGATTTAAACCAAGGTCCATGGGTGAAGCTGGAAAACGCGGTTCGCAGTCTCGTTAGAACAGGTCAAGATGTCTATGTGGTATCAGGTCCTTTGTATGAATGGTTTTTCGCTGCGTTACCCGATGCAGATGAGTTGCATAGCATCCCTAGCGGTTATTTCAAAGTTATCGTGAGTGAAGTTAACGGTTTAATGGAAGCCTCTGCATTTATCATGCAGCAAAATGCTTCTCTCCGTGATGATTACTGCGCCACGCAAGTTACCATTGACGAAGTAGAAGCGAGAACCGGGTTAGATATCATGCCAGTATTACCCGATGAAAGTGAGCAAACCATTGAAGGCAGGGTCGGTGAGCTAGCTATGCGACTTGGCTGTAGCTAAGCCTTTCTTCGCCATACAAGCGTAAAACTATTATTGATAGACAGCCTTTTTACTTGCTAACTAGTTGCTTTTAAAAGGTTGCAGTAGCAAGGCACGAATTGAAGCATTTTCTTTTACCGCAGGCACATCCCGTTGGCCTATGGAAAGTGTTTCGTCGCTTTGCTTCGCTCTGGGGGTAAAGCTTTTAAAAAGTCTGTCCCACCAAGATACGCTAAAGCCATAGTTAGAATTTGATTCTGCCTTTGCTTGGCTATGATGTATGCGGTGCAAGCGTTGTGTAATAAGCACCCAGCCCACTCTGTCATCCCACTTTTGCGGCAATCGAATGTTAGCGTGGTTAAATAGCGCAAACCCATTAAGTGCAACTTCAAAGATAACAATAGCAATGGCTGGTATGCCTAATATCGCTACGGCCAAAGCTTTAACACCTAGGCTAATAGCAATTTCCACGGGGTGAAATCTAAGGCCTGTAGTGGTATCCACATGGCTATCGGCGTGATGCATTTTGTGGAAGCGCCATAGAAGAGGCACTGTATGAAACAACCGGTGTTGCCAGTAAATAAGCATGTCTAGCAGCAGTACGCTTGTTACCACTATACCAACAAAAAAATAACTGCCGTATTGGGTATTATTCGTTGGTTCTTTGGACAACGAAATGCTGTCTATTTGACCTGTCATTAGGTTAAACAGCCCAACGCCCTCTTGCTGAGCCCATATGGATACGCCAACTAACGTTGCGGGAAGTAAAACTCTAGATACTAGTGCCCCTAACACCACCATGGATAGGTTTCCTACCCAGCGTGTTTTTCTATCTAGCACGGCATTACGCGCTGGAAACAAGGACTCCAGTACGGCCATAAAGGCAAAGATACCAAGAAATACACTTAGACGAATAACAGACGCATTATCCACTGTAGCTCTCTTTTCGACTTGATTTCATATTTACTTCTTAACTACTAATTACGCTTTGTCCACAGAGAAGGCGCAGTTCTGGCACCCTACCCTTATAAGTTGTGACGCCCTCAATCTAATCAGTTGCCGAACACTGACTTTGTTCTACTTTATTTAAGGTGCTGAACCCACCTGCAATTCGGGTGATCACCGTTACCGCGCAAGCAGCGGCAAAAATATAAGCAAGTGCCGCGAAATGCTCGGGCCAGATGCAGAAAGCTAGAAACATGAGAATTGTTTCTGTGCCCTCGGTTAACCCCTGCATATAATAAAAGCTCTTGTTAGCGAACTGTGGTCTGTCGATATCAAATTTTTCAGCTGCAATGGCAAAAGCCAAAAAGCTACTGCCCGTACCGATAAATGTGGCAAGTAGCACTATTGCTGGTATGCCCCAGTTGATAGGATCAGCAATACCAAATGCCAAGGGGATAGATGCATAAAACAAAAAGTCTAGGCATATATCAAGAAACCCACCTGCACTGCTGCCACTTTGTTGATAGCGCGCTAACTCACCGTCAATACCGTCAAACGCCCTGTTGAGTATAATGCAGCTAAGTGCCATTCCCCACCAGTTAAGAATAATAAAGGGAACAGCGAAAATACCTATAATGAAGCCTGCCACAGTAACTTGATTCGGGCTAATGCCTGTTGCATCCAGTTTTGTGATCAAGGGCTTTAATAGCGGTTTAATAAATGGGGTAATTTTCGCGTCTAGCATGATGATAGCTCTATTATTTGACCGCCGGCTGCAATGGCGTCCTCTTTGTCGTGTGTTACAAGAACTGCGGGAATGTTTCGCGCTTTAAGCTGCACGAATGTCCAGCTACGAATTTGCTCACGAAGAGCAAAATCTAGCTTACTAAAAGGCTCGTCTAACAATACGACGTCAGGTTCGGAAGCTAGCGTTCTTAGCAGAGAAACACGGGATTGCTGCCCTCCTGATAATGAAGTGACTGCGCGTTCCCCTATGCCCTTCAAGTCGACAGCGCTAAGCATTTCATCGATAGCCTGCATTTTAGCTTTTCGGTTAGCGTGACTGTCTGAAGGCATGGCGAAGGCAATATTTTCAGCTACCGTCATGTGCTCAAAGAGCAAGGCGTCTTGGAACATTATGCCTACTTTACGCAAGTGAGCGGCTTTGTCGTTTACCACCGCCCCATTAATTTTGATGATACCGCTAAAACTGAACGGCGCGTTAAGTTGACCAGTAATAGCCTGCAGCAAGGTAGACTTTCCGGCCCCACTAGGCCCCATTAACGTTAAAATTTCTCCGTCTTTCACACATACATTCACTTTTAATAGTGTGTTTTGTGCATGAGAAACCACCAAATTTTCTAATCTAAGCGCCATGTAATACTGCCCTGCTCTTTTTTTCTGAAGTACGTACTTTGCTACCCGTTTTCACTAAAGCGGCGGGTAAATACCACGCTATTACAAAGCCAACTAAAGGCATAATCGCTTGGATAATAACGAATACCGCCGTTAAGCGCGTACTGCTTCCCGACACTGACGCTACGGCTTCTGTAGTGATAGTGGCAATAGTGCCTCCCGAGGCCAATAATGTAGGTAAATACTGGCTGAAGCTAATAGCAAGCCCAAGCGCCCAGGCCACCATAATGGCGGAAAACAGGGATGGCAATTTAATATGGTAGAACACTTGCCAGGGCGTTTTCCCCAAGCTTTGTGCAACCTTTGCGTATCGTATGTCGAATTTGCGATAGGCTACCGCCATAGACAAAAACACGTAGGGAACGACATAAACCATATGGGCAATGTAGGTGTGAAACCAAACAGCGTCTTGCAGCACGAGTTGCTGGAACCAAACCAAGCCATATAAAAAAGCCACGCCGGGTACTAATAGCGGCAAAAACAGTGAGACGGAAAAAGCCCTGTCTGCATTTACACCTGCGGGTTTAAGCTGTTCACTTTCAAGTGTAAATAGCACTAGCCCCAATGCTGAGGTACTTACCAGTATGCCTAGTAATAAACTATTAGAAAGTGGCGTTGCGAGAGTTTCAAGTGCTATTCGCCAATGCAATAGCGTTGTACCTTGTGGCAATAAATCAGGGTACAGCCACTGCTTAGCAATTGAGTACATAAGCACCGAATAAACCACCGCGCCAATTAAAGCAACGTATAGTGCTACCGTACTATAAGCGGCGCATTGCACAAGGCGATCAAAAAAGCGCCTATTCCCCTTCGAAAGCCTTTTCCTTCCCGCATATATCACTATACGCTCGACACCTAACAACAACAGTAACGCCAAACCACTAACGGCAACCTGAAGCACGGCTGCACTGCTTGCCAATAGGCGCATAGATAAATCGATATGATTAAACCAATGCATAATGGCCACGGCCAGGGTGCTGGGGTTATTCCCTCCTAATATAAGCGGAATTTCCACGTTAGAGGTGGCAAAGACCAACACTGCTAATATAGGTAATCTGATTTGTGTGAAGACAGTGGGCATTAAAAGCTTAAAAAAGGTTGCCACGGGCGAATAGCCAAGTGCCGTGCCCACTTTGATATAGCCAGAAAGTTTACTTTTCACTAATGGCTGGGACATCACACTTAACGCCATTAAAATAATAAACGGCAGCTCTTTTAAGCTTAACGCCAGCAGTACGCTTAGCCCCCCAGAGTCGTATGGAAAAAAAGCATCATATGGGAAAAAAGCGTCGCCGGCACCAGGAATGGCAGAGTTCGTTCCAACTGCAGCTATCCGAGCAAATATGCCTGACGGGCTGAATACAAATAGCAAGGCAATGGCGGCAGCGGCGTGTGGAAAAACAAGAAACGGGCTCAATAAGCCTTGTATTTTGTTAAGCCAATTCGATTGATAAAACGAAGCTAATAATAAAAACGCGCCAGCTATCGCCAGCAATGTGGACCCCACCCCAGTAAAAAGTGAAAGCCACACCATCTGCCAAATATCATCAAGAGAAAATAGCGTTTTAAATATGTCGAATGAAAAGGTGTTGGCACCTATGGCAGGGAAATAGCCTAACGCAGGAAATGCCACCCCAACCAATCCAGCTAAAACAGGAATGCACAGTAAAAGTAATAAGCACCAGCGTGCAAACCGGGTAAATTGAGCGAACATTAATAGCGTGCTCCGTAGCGTTCGTACCAAGCTTCTCGCAATGCATCAGTCCAGCTTGAATGAGGTTCAGCCAGCAATACGGTTGGTTGAGACTTATCCAGCGCCGATGGGTGAATATTATCTTGTACGAAAAGCGCTCGGTCTGACGCTGAGAGGCTTTCAAGATCAAGCACGGTATCGTCTCCCCACACCTCTACCGCCTGTTTTTTAGCTTGTGCCTGCGGTGAAAGCAAAAAGTTAACCACCGTTTTGGCCGCCGCTTTGTTCTTTGAATTATATGTAAGCCCTACAAAATGTACGTTTGCCAGGCTGCCGTCTTGCATAACATAAGTACGAACATCGTCAGGTAAATCGAAACGAGTTACCGCCGAAGGAATTTCTGCAGCGGTAAAAGAGAAGGCCATTGAAAGCTCGCCCGTTCCCACTAAACGTTGCAGTTGGGAGGCTTGCCGTAACATGTGCTTACCCTGCTGCCACATAGTAGGATGCAGCGCATCAAGATACGCCCACAAACTCGGTAAAACCGCGTTTAACGCTTTATCGTTTACTGGTTGATAGAACAGGCCTCGTTTGTCTTTATTGAGTCCAAGCGCTGCATACTTGATAAAACTAATACCTAAATAATCGCTCGGTACTGGGTAGGTAAATCTACCCGGTGACTTTTGGCTAAATCGTAGAAGTTCTTCAATGGTTTTCGGTGCCATTAGCCCTAGCGTATTAAAGTGTGCGCTACGGTAGTAAAAAACCATAGACGCTTTGCCCCAAGGCGCCTCCATTCCTAAAGTAGGCTCACCAAAGTCTGTGGTTACAGCGGGGTTTTCATCAGGATTAGTTAGGCTAAAGTTGTCAAGTTCACCTACCCACGAAGCACTAAGCAGGTCGTGCTTTTTCATTGCCGCGAAGTTTTCGCCGTTTATCCAAATAAGGTCAACACTGCCGTTATTGTGATTCCCTGACGCCTTTTCAGCAAGCACACGAGAAACTGCATCACTGGTGTCAGCCAGCTTTACATGCTGAAGCTCAATATTAAAACGGGTTTTTACTTGCTCGGCTACCCACTGAAGATAGCCATTGACCTGGGCGCTACCACCCCAGGCATTAAATCGAACAAGAGGTGCTTTTTCGCCGGCTGCTTCATCGTTGGTTTTGCCCACCGCGGGCTGGGCTAAAGCAAATACTGACAAAACGACTATGCAGGTAAAAAAGAATACCTGCATGGGGGTACACAAGGGTCTATTTGTACTTAACTGTCCCTTAGCTTGCCACCCTGAATTCATTTGGGTGCCCCCTTAGCGCGCCTGTTAATGTTACCGCGTAGCATTAAGCGCCCAGTCATAGTTTAGGTATTCAATGTCAGCAGTATCATTTTTTAACGCAGAAACTTGCGCTTCGGTTAACTGCATTGCGTCTTTGTACAGCAAAATAAACTCGGTAAGCTTTGATGTGCCGCGCCATTCGCCCTCTTTACGTTCAAAATCCTCACTGTACCAATCAAATATTTTTGATAAGTGAAGTGTGTTATCGCTCATTTTATTACGAGAGCCATCAGCCAAAAATCGCTTAGTTTGTGCCTCTAGCTGTACGTCTAGTTTACCCCCTGTGTAAGCTTCTTCACGAAGCGCCGGGCAACCTACGCTGGCACAATTCACCGCGAAATGAATGCGAGGCTCGTTATAGGTTTTTGTAGTTTGGTTTGTACCGCGAATAAGTTCGTGTTCAATTTCATCTAACGTGCGAGTTTCGCCTAGCAGCGGCGCTGTTTCTTTTTTCCAAGGCGAGGAAAAGAAACTGCCTAAATCTCGAATGGATTCGATATCTGGGTACTCAGTTAAAATAAGCTCGATAGTGTAGGCGTTGTATGCGTTAATCAGAAAAGCGAGCTGTTTATCCTTATTCCATGAATCGAATGTACTTTGCTCGACCTTAGCCAATCGCGCTAAATACTCGTTAAGCCTGGTCCGCTCTTTTTTAAAGCCATCGTAATCTACTTGTGTACTTGCGCCGTTGGAAATCGGCGTTACATACTTACTTAGTAAATTATCAAACGTGCTATGCAAGCCCTCTTCAGCGCTAGCATAGAAACTTACGCTTGCAGCAAACAGCGCTATGCTGCTTGCTGCAATACTACGAAATAGAAACGCCAATTTACGCTTTGGAATCACTTGGTTAGTTTCCACAACGATTACCCTCTGCGCCATGTGTGGAATTTCTCTACGTAGCTAAGTAGTTTTTCAGGTGCATTGGCGCGCTTCCAATTGCCTGCTGCATATTTTGCGCCTTCAGCCCACGTAGGATAAGCGTGAATAGTGCCAAGAATTTTGTTAAGCCCCAGATCATGCTTCATGGCAATAACAAATTCGGCAATTAAATCACCTGCATGTTCAGAGACCACAGTCACGCCCAGTATTTTGTCTTTACCTGGCGGCGTAAGCACCTTTATAAAACCCTTACGCGCACTCTCGGCAACTGCACGGTCCAATTCTGCAAATTCATAGCGGGTAACTTCTACATCGATATCTTGTTCTGCAGCATCCCGCTCGCTTAAACCAACCCTGGCTACTTCTGGGTCGATAAACGTTGTCCAGGGGATAACGCGATAATCGACTTTGAACTTTTTAAACGTGCCAAAAAGCGCATTAACCGCCGCATACCATGCTTGATGTGCGGCAACGTGGGTAAATTGATAAGGCCCTACTACATCGCCAGCAGCAAAAATATTTGGCATGAGGGTTTGCAAGTATTCATCGGTTTCAATGGTTCTATCAAATTGAATACCTAAATCTTCAAGACCAAATCCATGCAAGCGTGCCTTTCGCCCCACAGCCACAATAACTTGGTCGTAGGCAATGGTAGATTCAACACCTTCTTTTGCTACCACTAGCACTTTTTCGCCATTTTGTTGCTCAAAGCGAAGAGCATCATGAGAGGTTAATACGTTAACGCCATTCTCACGCAGCACAGATTCCGCGTATTCGGCCACGTCTGCATCTTCGCGGCCCATTAAGCGAGGAGCCCGTTCAACTTGTGTCACTTCGCTGCCAAGACGTGAAAAGGCTTGAGCTAGTTCACAACCAATAGGCCCACCTCCCAGCACAACTAAGCGTCTTGGCGCGTTTTCAAGCTCAGCAAATTTGGTCCATAAGGTGTCAGAGGTGACATAACCACTTTGCTCAATACCGGGTAGGTCGGGAACAAAGGGCGCTGCGCCTGTAGCCACAACAATATTCTTTGTGGTCAGCGTTTGCGTGCCGCCATCGTTCTTTTTAATTTCCACTGTCCATGGGTCGATGATCTTCGCATAGCCTTTTACGACATCTACACCCAAGTTAGTGTAACGCTCCACGCTGTCATTAGGCGCAATTGCCGCGATCACGTCATGTACACGTGCCATCACTTTTTTAAACGACATGGCAGGGGCTACTGGCTCCAAACCGTAACTATCAGCATGGCGCATTTGGTTGGCCACTTTAGCCGTTTTTATTATGGCTTTACTGGGCACGCAGCCATAGTTGAGGCAGTCGCCCCCCATTTCCCCAGCTTCTATAAGCGTGACTTTTGCTTTCACCGCCGCAGCAATGTAGCTGGTAACCAAACCACCCGCACCCGCACCAATTACCACTAGGTTGCGATCGAACGTCTTCGGTTTATTGTAGCCTTTGTAAACGCGACGACGATTGACTACCGCCACGATAGCTTTAGCAATCCAAGGGAATATGCCTAAAAGGACAAATGAAAAGATAAGCCCTGGCGAGACAATGCCAGACAAACTGTCTATTTGTGCAAGCTGGGTACCTGCGTTTACATACACTGCAGTACCTGCGAGCATGCCCACTTGGCTCACCCAATAGAATGTCCATGTCTTAAGTGACGTCAGCCCCATTAATAGGTTGATCAGGAAAAACGGGAATACTGGCACTAGGCGCAATGTAAACAAATAAAACGCACCTTGTTTCTCCACGCCTTCATCAATCTTTTTAAGCTTTTCTTTAAACTTGTTGCGTACGGTGTCGCGCAAAATAAAACGCGATACTAAAAACGCCAGCGTTGCGCCTATGCTCGAGGCAAACGATACAATAACCAAGCCCTGTACCAGGCCAAACAAGGCCCCTGCTGCCAAGGTTAAAATAGCCGCCCCCGGCAATGACAGTGCGGTTACTGCAACATAAATGGCAAAGAACACACCAATGCTCAACACCGGGTTTTGTGCTATTTGCGATTGGAACGTATCTAAAGAATCCTTCATGCCTTGAAGGGTTAAATAGTTATTTAAATCAAAGTAAAAAAAGCTGAATATGGCGGCAACAATTACCCCTAAAAGCGCTATTTTTTTAAACATAAAAATCCTTACCGCTTAAAACGCGTATTGCATGGTAACTTGAGCGTGACGAGGTACGTTTGGCATGACAAGTGTCGCACCGAAATACCCACCTTCAAACAGCGGCTGCCAGTTTTCTTCATCGGTCACATTAATGATATCTAAACGCAATCGAAGGTCATCTGTTACTTGATAGTCTGCATTTACGTCAACCGTATATTGGTCGCGAATATGCACAGTTTGCAGAAAGTCTAGTGGGAATGACTTGGTATAGAGAGCACTTGCACCCACTTGCAAGTCATCTGTAATTTGCCAGCCAGCGTTAATTGAAGCGATTTGTGGCGGAATTCCCTGAACACGACTGTCTGATGCAGGGAAGGCAGCAAATGATGGCGACCCTACCCCCGTACCTTCAATAATGTCTGGGCGACTGTTGTCGAAGGCGTCGATAACCTGCGCGGTACCTTGGAACGCCGCTGAATTATCAAAACGCGCGTCTAAATAACTATAAGCCGCATTGACCCAAACGTTATCAGCTTGATAGAACATTTGTAGTTCGAAACCTTGTGTTTTAACACCGCTGTTACTGCCATCGCGATTGCGTAAGCTTCGGGTCTGGTCAAACACAGCGGCCTCTGCGTACCAGCTACTGTTCGGCGCGTATTTTACGCCCACTTCATATAGCGTATTTTCAGTGGCAAAGTTAAGCGGGTTAATCTCGTTATTACCGCCTAACACCGTGCCCCCCGCCATACTGTTCGATGTCGCGTCGTTTTCTGAAAACGCGGCGTATATATTGACATCGCTTGTCAGCTTATAAACTGCACTTAACTGATAGCTGGTTAATGTATCACTGTACGAATCTGAAGCCGCTTCAACACCAATAGGCGCTAGTGGGTCACGTGCCTCAACGTCGTAGTAATCGACACGCACGCCAGCAATGGTAGAAAACTTGTCTGTCCATGTAGAGCGTTGCTGAAGCGCGAGGCCTGTTTGCCATGCGGTAGAGTCGGTGGTGTCTGACAAATTAAAGTCGCCGCTTCCATCACCATCTAGATCGTATTGCGCACCCGGTGAAACATACACGCCAGGACGCAGCTCAACTAATCGGGCTTTATGGGCATCGGTAAGCGGAATAACGCGATTTGAGATAGGCCCGGTTAAATCAATCGGATTATCGGCCTCAGTGGTAAACTGGCTATAGCCCAGCACGTCGTTGTAACGTAGCGCTAACCCTATCGTCGTGGTTTGGCTGTCGTTCCACTTATAATCTAGCTCAGTGCGGTTTTCGAACGTGTCAGCCCCGTCAATGATCTCAACAAAGCTATTTTGCGCAATTTCTTCACGCTCAAGGTATTGGTAATAAGTAATGTTGCGAAGCGCCACGTTATCAGCCACTTTGTATTCTACATTGCTTCGAATAACTGTGGTTTCGGCACCATTGATGTCATCAGGGTTAGTAAATACACGGTTACGAGGAATAACCACTTCACCGGTAGGAGAAATAATAGCACCAGCACCAGGTACGGAACTACCATTTGGCTGAGTGCCTTGACCGGTAATATAAACGCCGTTGTCGATAAGGTCTTGTGTTGGGCGGTTTATACCTGCGTTATCTGGATAATCTGTGTCGTAATATTCAGCGCTGATATCCCACGTTAGTGCATCGCTCGGTGTATAACGATATGCAACAAATAGGTTTGTACTATCGCGCTCAGCAAAGTCATAGAAGCTGCCGTGGTCTAGGTATTCAGCACTAAAGCGAATGCCACTTTTGCCTTCTTCTATTGCCGTACCGTAATCGACTTGCGCTGAATACTGATCCCATCGCCCGGCGCGAAGGGTGACTTTACCGTTGCTTTCTGTGGTGGGCGCAACCTTAGTTTGAAGGTTTACAAAGCCACCATTGCGTTGGGTACTGCCAAATAGCACTGGTGATGGCCCTTTCACTACATCAATTTGCTCAACGCTATTAAACGACAACGGCAAGCCAAAGCCGTTATTGCCAGCTTGACGACGCACGCCATCTTGGAAAAGCTCGCCGAGTTGGCCCCGTATACTCGGTAAGCTTGGCGTACCAAACCCGCTTGATGCGTACGCATTGGGCGCTGCTTTTACGATGTCGTGTAAATCGTTAATGTTAAGTGCTTCAATGGCCTCTGCCGAAAGTGAAGTTACCGCCCGCGGGGTCTCTGCTGCACTTAAACTGCTACCAAAAATGCCTTTAAGTGTGTTGTCGCCGGGATTTAGCGTGTTTATATTTTGCTGGTTGCCGGTGACTTCAACAACTTCAATATCTGATACGTCTTGAGCATAGAGCGATTGACTGATGGCAAGTGCGAGTGTGCTAAGCGCAAGGCCGATTACTTTTTTCATTAACAATTCCGTATTTTTAATTCTTATTCGACAAGACCGATACGCGTATCAAAAAATTTCAGAACAATTAATTTTCAAAAAATATTTAAAAACAGAAAATTAATTGAAATTTTTATTTTGAACGGTCGTTCTAGTATGCTTGCACTATTATACTTTTGGGGCATGTATGCAAAACAACACCGATATTCAAAACCGACTGCAGTGGTCGTTACTTTCTCTTCGCGTAACTATTTTTATTGTTATGTTCGTTTGGACCCTTGATAAATTTGTTAATCCTGCACACGGCATGGCCATTTTCGAAAAATTCTATGGTATCGGCGGCGTACCTGAAGTCGCTGTTTATATTATGGGCGCTTTACAGCTAGCATTGGTTTTGTCCTTCCTAGCGGGCATTGCGAAAAAATACACCTACGGCCTTATTTTTATTCTGCACGGTGGGTCAACCCTTTCTTCATTTCCCCAGTATCTAGACGCCTTTAATCACTTGCTGTTTTTTGCAGCCTGGCCCATGTGGGGCGCGTGCTTTGCCCTTTTCCTATTGCGCGATGCCGATACAAAATTTGCCTTTGGCAAATAATAACTTTGCGGCGAGGCGAACTGCGCGGTGTTTACAAGCGAGCTCAACTTATTGATATCATCTCAATGTCGGCGCTTTTTTATAGCAAGAGAGCGGCCCACACTCTTTTGTCATTGATCTAGTCTTTGGCGGCAGCATAAAGTTGCTGCCACTCAACCTCTTCCACGGGCATAATAGAAAGTCTTCCGCCTTTCTTTACTAAAGGAAGCTCTGTAATACCTTCCATACTTTTGATCACAGAAAGTGGAAGTACGCTGGAAAATTTCTCTGCAAATTTCACATCGACGCGATACCAACGCGGTTTGTTCTGACTCGATTTAGGGTCGTAATATTTTGATTCAGGGTTAAACTGTGTGGTGTCTGGATAGCCGTCTTTTACCACCTCGGCAACCCCTGCAATACCTACCTCTTTGCAACTGGAATGATAGATAAATACTTTATCACCCTGTTTTACACCGTCTCTTAGAAAGTTACGGGCTTGGTAATTTCTTACCCCATCCCACGGTTCCGTCTGATCAGGTCGACTTTCTAAGTCGTCGATAGAAAATGCGTCGGGTTCCGTTTTAAATAGCCAATACGCCATAGTTGTTGTTATTTCTCTTCGTTGTAAATACACAAGCCATACAAGCACCTATTATTGAATGCACTCCGGTTATCGATGAGCCGTCACTCAGGTTGCTTTTTCATACGGAACACTCGCAAAAACGTGTGCTCACACATAGTCTTTTGGCTTTTTTGTTTAAGTGAGTATACAAAGCTATTTTATTTAATGACAGCGCTATACCTTAGCTTGGCCAACACTGCTATAATTGCGCACTAATTCTGAGCTTCTGCCTACCTTTAGCTCAGCAACTTCCTGATTTATCTAGATGTGATTACTATGCAAGCCACCATTAAGGCCGATCGCGGTCTGTTTTCCTACCCAAAATATTGGCCACATTGTTTGGGTACTGCACCTTTTCTCCCGATGTCAAAGGAAGAGATGGATGCCCTTGGCTGGGACAGCTGTGACGTTATTTTGGTAACGGGCGATGCATATGTAGATCACCCAAGTTTCGGTATGGCGGTTATCGGTCGTGTACTGGAAGCTCATGGTTTTCGTGTTGGCATTATTTCTCAGCCAGACTGGACCAGCAAAGATGACTTTATGAAGCTGGGCAAGCCTAACCTATATTTCGGGGTAACAGCCGGAAATATGGACTCTATGATTAACCGCTACACGTCAGACAAAAAACTTCGCCACGACGATGCCTACACGCCAGGCAATGTGGGCGGTAAGCGCCCTGACCGCGCGGTTACTGTGTATTCACAGCGCTGCCGTGAAGCGTTTAAAGGTGTACCTGTTATTGTTGGCGGTATTGAAGCTAGCTTGCGACGTATTGCGCACTATGACTATTGGAGCGAAAAAGTACGCCGCTCTGTGTTATTCGATTCGAAAGCGGATATGCTCTTTTTTGGTAACGCCGAACGACCTCTTGTTGAAGTCACCCATCGCTTAGCGGCAGGTGAAGATATTGCGGATTTGCGCGACATTCGCGGAACTGCGATTATCGTGAAAGAGGCCTTACCTGAGTGGCAAGGCGTTGACTCTACATCGCTTGATAGACCTGGCAAAATAGATCCAATTTCAAGCCCCTATCAAATGGAGCCTGAATGCGACTCGCAAGAGAAAGACACCAAAAGTAGCGAAGCGCCAGAAGCCGCGCCTATTGTTATTCAGCCTGCGCAGAAAGAAAAAGAAAAGCGCAAGCCTTGGGAGAACGTGTACGTTAAATTGCCTGCATATGAAACGGTGAAAGACAACAAAGTGTTGTACGCCCATACGTCGCGTATTTTGCATCAGGAAACTAACCCGGGTTGTGCTCGCGCGCTCATGCAGCGCCATGGCGACCGACACATTTGGATTAATCCACCTGCCATGCCGCTTGAAACCGAAGAGATGGACGCGGTGTTTGATTTGCCCTATCAGCGCGTGCCCCACCCTGTATATGGCGATGCCAAAATCCCTGCATACGATATGATTCGTTTCAGCATTAATATTATGCGCGGGTGCTATGGCGGCTGCACATTCTGCTCAATTACCGAACACGAAGGCCGTATTATTCAAAGCCGCTCTGAAGACTCTATAATTCGTGAAATTGAGCAAATTCGCGACACCGTACCTGGCTTTACCGGCGTGATTTCAGACTTAGGCGGACCAACCGCAAATATGTATCGCCTGCGTTGTAAGAGCCCGAAAGCAGAAGCAACATGTCGTCGCCCTTCTTGTGTGTACCCTAGCATTTGTGCGCACATGGATACGGATCATAAGCCAACTATCGATTTATACCGCCGTGCTCGTGAATTGCCTGGAATTAAAAAGATATTGATTGCTTCAGGCGTGCGTTACGACCTAGCAGTAGAAGATCCAGAATACGTGAAAGAACTGGCTCTTCACCACGTAGGCGGCTACTTAAAGATCGCTCCAGAACACACCGAAGATGGCCCGCTTTCAAAAATGATGAAACCGGGCATGGGCAGCTACTACCGCTTTAAAGAGCTGTTTGATAAATACTCACAGGAAGCGGGCAAAAAGCAGTACCTCATCCCTTACTTTATTGCTTCGCATCCGGGTACAACAGACGAAGATATGCTAAGCCTTGCGATTTGGCTTAAAGAAAACAAATTTAAGCTCGATCAGGTACAGAACTTCTATCCGTCGCCAATGGCAACGGCGACCACCATGTACCACACAGAAGTGAATTCACTTCGTAAAGTGACTAAAGAAAGTGAAGAGGTGCCTTCTGCAAAAGGTGAGATTCACCGTCGATTGCACAAGGCGATGTTGCGATACCATGACCCGAAGAATTTTGCGCAAATTCGCGAGGCGCTCAAGCGTATGGGGCGCGAAGATCTAATTGGCCGCGGTCCTCAACACCTTGTTCCACCTGAAACAGCAGATGAAAAGCGCCAAAAAGCGCAAAAAGGCCGCCGTGGTGAGCGCGCGCTTACCAAACATACTGGGCTTCCTCCTACTTTTCAGGGAAAGAACAGTAAAGGTAAGGGCCGAGATGGCAACACTGCGAACAAGGGGCGGCGCAATTCAAATGCGAATAAGCACGACCAAAGCAACGCACAAGAACAACCCAACGGCAATTCCGCCAACAGAAGCACAGGCAAGGCCGGAAATAGAAATGGGGCCAATACGTCTAAAGCGAATAACGGCAGTGGTAACAACCGTAACCGCTCCCAAAAGCAGCCTAGCATGCATAAACGTTAAACTAAAAAACGCCCGATATTTCTAAACATCGGGCGTTTTTCTTTCAGTCTACCTTCGGCTTCTTAGCACTTAATGTTGTTCATAATTTACGGGTTAGTCCACAACGAAAGTTTATCGCTACACCTTTTCATTAACGTGACACTTCACGTTTGCAAGCTCCGCTAGCGCTTCAGTTTGATCATTTCGCAGCAGACACTGCTTACCATCGCTAAGCAATGTAAAGCTATACAAAGGGTTATCGTGCCTTCCTTCAATGGGTAGCCCCCTGCTATCTAGTTTTGCTCTTCTTTCAATCGTAACGCTAGAAGTTTCACTAAAAGCATTTGATGCAATAGTAATTCGCGTACCGCCAAACCAATTGCTGATCGTATCTTCTATGGTTTGCTTTTCGCTATCGCTAATAGATGTAGCAAGTGCCTTTTGCAACGTAATGTCCTTAGTAGAAGCACAACTCGCTACCGATAAAACAGACGCTGATAGCAGAACTAGAGCAACAAACGAATTTGACTGTCCTGCAATTTTACTGTTCAAACCCATTATTTTCGTTCCTGAATAACTGGCTGATTAATTTTGTTTTGTAGAACGAAGTTATCCCTGCGCGTATTCGGAGTGTCGATAGGAATAAGCGTTTCGCCCACTAACGCACTTTGATCACTACGCAGCGCTTTTACATCAGCTATACCGTTACCCGTCACCACTACAGGGCACGAGCCAGTAGCAGCATATTCGAGCGTTGCAGCTAACATTCCTTCCTCTGGCGCACCTAAGCTTGTGGTAAAGTCATCCTCAACTTCACATCCGGGCAGTTCAAAGTCAAAATTAGGCGTGGCGGTTGGCATAAAGCCATCTGCATAGTCGCCAAAGCCTTTGTTATTTACCCCTTGGAACTGAATAGTGAAATAAGTCTCACCGCAGTTGTCTGTAGGATAAAAACCGTATGGCTTACCACAAGTTGTAGAACCAATTTGAACTACCTCTACGTCTATACCGCGAAGAGCATTCATTACTGCTTCGCTCGCTGAGCAAGTGGCGTCTGTTGAAATAACGTAAACTCGCGTCAGTGATAGGCTTGGAAGTAGCGTATTAGTAAGTAAACCTTCGTTATAATCGATAACGGTGCTGTAGAACGGCGTTGGACTAATAGACTGCCCTGTTACTGGGTTGGTCGTAGGATTCTTATCGTTAAATCTCAAAGTTTCAAACGTAGCATTGTTCGTTTGATTTGGGCCCGCTACCATGTATGAAAGCTGTGAAGCTAACGCCAAGCGGCCACCTCCGTTATAGCGTAAGTCCATGACCAACTCTGTCACGTTTTCCTCTACAAAGGTATCAAACGCATCAATCAGCCCTTCTTGCGCTGTAACAATAAAGCTATTGAACTGAAAATAGCCTACCTTACCGTTATCGGTATTTAGCACTTTAACGTTTTGCACTGGGGTTACACTGATATCATCAGACGTTATGTCAGCGGTTAGTGTGGTGCCGTCAACCAGTTCAAACTCAAAGCTTGTGGTTGTTCCAGCATCATCAGGAAATAATCCATCGTTGATAGCATCCACGCCTTGTTGAGTATTATCATTTACAAAATCAACGCCGTTTATACTCACAACCTTGGCGCCTCGAGGTACGTTTGCTGATGCAGCAGGCGAGTTTGGCTCGGTGAATCGAACGGTTAGCTCTCTTGGCACCGTGGTAGAACCGAATTCCCAACTAAATCCAAAGCCCGATGATATCCCAGATTGAGATAACTCATTATATTCTGCGGTGTCTTGTGAAAAATGAAAATTATCTTTTGCCGTGCCGCTTGGCGTTAATTCGTTTGTTTTAAGTTGATCGAAGTACGCCAATACGGAGAAATTTTCAGGATCGTTATCGTCGACTTCGTCATACCAGAGGTAGGTATCGTTAGTCCAAGAACGCAACCAAAGCTTCTCATCCATGGCGGTACCTTGCGTATCTGGGTAAGCATTTCCTGTGAAAGGATCGATGCCGCTTCGTGGAGTTTCGCATTTCGCAATGAACTGTGATTGCGGCTCGTAAACACCTCTTTCCCATTCTTGGTCAGGCGTTACGGGTGTAGTAGGTGTAGTAACGACAGGTGACGTGTTAGACGAGCCACCTCCTCCTCCGCATCCTGCCAATAGAGAAATTGTTACCGCTAATGCAACTGAAGAATACACACACGCTTTCATAGGTTTAACAGTCCTTATTTTAAATGGCTAACCAAGGCCAACAGCTCAATACTTAAACAATAGCATAGCCGATAATGACATATCCTTATAAACCTAACTACATAACAAAAGTTTAAAATGTTTCTAATTGTAAAATAAACGAGCGTTAGCAAAAAATATTTCTAAGGTCTTCGGTCCACTGGCTAAGTCACCTTTCTATATAGCAATTTATCAAGCTTTCCCTAACGTTCCTTTTAAATAGCTTTAAATTAGACTTGCATTGATACGGTTATTACCGGTGCCGTTGTTACCGCAAAAGCCCAACATTTTGTGCAGTAAGACTGCTAACATAGAGCCCATCTTTTGTTTTAATCGCACCAGTTACGAAGGGGAAAGCGCCGGTCGGGTCTTGCCAACTTTCTTCTATCTCACCGATTTCGCTTATTTTAACGAGATGACCATAAGGCTGACCTTGAGGACGCATAAAGCCAGGAAGGCGCTGTACTATTTTTCGAATAAATGGTTTATCAGAAAGTATATCGACGGGGGCTGAGCGCGGCGACGCAAGGCCAATGTAGTAACTGCCATTATCTGCACGGCTGATGTTATCTGGAAAGCCAGGCAAGTTATCGATAAGTATGTCAACTTGCCCTTTATTCGGCCCCACCAGCCAATAACGCAGCACCCTATATTTTCCGGTTTCGTTAACCAGTATCGATTGCTCATCGTGACTTACTGTCACACCGTTCGCGAACACCAACTTATCCATGAGTATTACACTATTGCCAGTATCAGGGTTGTACTCAATTAACCTACCATTACCTTTATGTTCGAATATCTCAAGCAAGCTGGCACTAAGGGTACCGCCGTTATCCATAGCCGGAAATTTAGTGGTCGCATCGGTAAAATAGATATTGCCGTTTTGAGCAATATCTACATCGTCTGCATACACGACAGGAGTTTTGTTTACCTCATCAACCAGCACAGAGACTTCACCCGCCGTATTTATCTTGAGTAACCCAAGATGAGCGTCAGCGACAAGAAGATTGCCTTTATTGTCATATTCGATGCCTAAGGGACGACCGCCCGTGTTTACCCAAGGGGAAAAAGTGCCCTCGCCTTTCTTCTTCAAAAGAATAGCGCCGGAATGACTCGATGTGGCTACGGTGCCATTCTGATTCAACGCGAAATCTTCAGGTCCATAGTCGGTTCCCATGTCAACGAGCGTTAACTCAGATAGTCGTGTATTTTGCGCGAACTTACCCTCAAAACCCACATTGACTGGTGCTTGCCATGCAACGGGCTCTATGGGCAAAGGCCATAACAGTAAGTAAACAGTACATAGTAAAAGGACACACCACACTGCTTTCATTTGTTTTACCTCATGGGTGTTTAGGCTGTATGAGAGCCAAGGTAACAAGCAATCATACAACTTACTGCTTTCGTTTTTTAATAGTGAACTATTAATCAACGTGTTCAATTTCGTGTTTAGCGCAATGATCTAACCGTGCATTACAATTTCGTAAAGTGGCATCTTTAAATGGCTTTTGTGCGTTTTAAAACAAAACGTTGTTGAGGTACACCATGCCATTTTACTCAAAAGTATTGGAAACCTCCTGCGCAAAGCACGTAGACAAAGAGCTGCGTGCAAGCCATGCAGGAGAAACTGGTGCAGTATGGATATATCGCGGCGCACTCTGCGCGGAGTTTTTATTAAGTCTTTTTATTATTGGAAATAGACCGAGCAAAACAAAGCCGTTTATTCATGAGCATCTTAGGACAGAAAAAAGTCACCTCGCTATTTTCGAGCATGAGATGCCGCTCTTCAGAGGTAGCTTTCTGTTACCAGCATGGATAGCCGCTGGGTTTGTTACCGGTTTTTTGCCGCGATTATTGGGTCGCAATTGTTTTTTTTATACCATTTACTGTGTGGAGCAATTCGTAGACAAACACTATGAGAAACAATGTAGCAGTATGATAATGTTATCAGAGCCTCCTTCTAACGTTATAAATCGCTTTAAGGAATGTCAAATTGACGAGCAACATCACAGAGATGAGGCACTTTCACTGATGACTCAACAGCCCACGTTGTTTATGACATTGTGGGGGAAGCTGGTAGGTTCAGGCTCATCACTTGCCGTTGCAATGGCAAAACTGATTTAGGATCGGGTGAGGTAATAAGAGCCAAGAACTATTTTCGAAAGTTACGTTTCAGGGTTAAACCATTTGGGTAAAAAGGAAAGGTTAAGGCCTTTGAAACCCTGCGACAACTGCGGGGCTGAGGCTGATGTACAATACAGAATTAGCAGCAATAAAAGCGAGAGCTGGCAAATAGTGTGTAAAGCATGCCAAGAAAAAGCAAAAATGCTGACAGGCTATATCTATGGTGGGACATGGAAAAGAAAAAAGCGTAACTAGTCGCATAGACCGTATTGCATCATAGTTACGCTCATTAGATTTATATTTGAAACCACCACGTGGTGATCTAGCAATTTAAGCCCTTGTCACAGGTTTACGCTTTCGCCGTGACTTGCATCGTAAAGGTTAGGTTTCACCTTACTTTTGTTTTCTGCATGATTCATTTTCTCTCGTTTTAGCAAAGTCAGGCCACGCCAAATACTCCACAGTACATAAATTGTCATAGGGAGATTTAACTGCAGTGAAGAAACCGTAAATGTTGCGTTCCCATGAACCGCTGTGTAGACAACAAGCAGCGCCAAAACACTTAAACCTGATAGGAATAGCCATACCGGCTTTGTGAGTGATTTGATGCCAACAGTGAGTGCGATATTCAATAACATTACACCCCAAAATACTGCAATCAATGAGCCAGCAAATAACATATCTGCCACCGCCGTTACCGCCAACGCGCTAACGCTCCCCCATACAATGCTGTACCACAGACGACTCGCTAATCGCGGATGGGCTTTTTTCGATAACCAAATTTCCATGCCCGAGACACAAAGCACGGTCAGCATTACGCCTAAAATGAAGTAAAGCCACTTACTAAGCATGCCAGCAAAGTCGCCAAAGTGGAGTCGATACATTGACCATAATAACTGCTTACCCCATTCCCCGTGTTCGTACCCTGCTACACCGATAAAGTTTCCAGCAGTGTCAAAACGATAGCCTTCAGCGTAAATCATTCTGTTCGGCGCTTTCGCGTAAATTTCAATAAATTGCTCTGGCTCACCTACTTCGTGGACGGTTAAAAAAATGGGCGACTTTTCTGGTGCCAAAGTTTTCATTTGGCCAAACGCTTTGCCTATAGCTGGCTTACCGCTTTGGGGCGCAAGCACCGGATCCGGTGTGAAAATTTGATCGACGACAGCATCTCTGTCGCCACCGTAATTTACCGTAGCAACTAAAGTTAAAATGATACCGGCCATACCAAAGTAAGTACCGCTGATACCGATGAGCAAATGAAACGGCGCGGCCCATAAACCTAAACGATTGTGTAAATCGATTTGCGCCTGTTGTCCGTTGCCACCTCTTCGCAATTTGAATGCATCTTTTGCAATTCGTTTATGTGCAATAATACCCGTGATCACCAGAGTACAGATTATGGCACCTAAGGCGCTGACTAAAATCATGCCCCAGCTATGCGGCAGGTTCAGATATAAATGAAGATCAACGAGCATCTGAGTAAAGGACACACTTTCTTCTTCCAGCAAATTACCTTCGCCATCAGCGAAATAGGCTACGTGGTCATTTTCAACGACCAATCGGGGTATATCCGATGTAGGAAACACAACAAAGAGATGATGAGATTCTTCTGTGTGTTTTGCTAAAAAGCTATCCATAGCTTTTTCAACCGCCTCTGGTGAGACATTTTCCATCTCTTCAATATGAGGTTGCTCCCAACGCTCGAACTCTAAGTGAAAAACAGCAATGGTGCCTGAAAGGCATACTAAAAAAAGGAGTACACTTAAAAAAACACCAGCCCAAGTGTGTGCGTTTAATGCATTTTGTTTTGTAACTTTATCCATCGATATCCACCTACATGGGCAAGAAAGCAAGTATTGGTAGACAAAACGCAGCTAAAACGGCGTATATACCAACAACTTTGAATTTGTGACTAGAAGCGAGGTAGTGATAAACAATAAGCCCCCACAAGACAGGTAAAAGAATGGTTCCAGTTGCCAACTTTCCAGCAATAGCAAATGGAAGTAACGCAGAAACCCCAAGGGTAATTAGCACGCTAATTACCAGCAAAATAACCATTACAACAAAGTAATTGGTAACATTTACTATAACCGCACCACGGGAAAAATCGAAACTTCTGGGCTGAGGTACGTTTTTAGGTTGAGGAAGTTGTACTTGGTTAAACGCAATGAATGGCCACACTAGAAACGCTGGAACACACAGTGCGTACAACAAACCAAACTCCCACCCTTGTGCATAAGACCAGCACACTGTGGAAACCAACCAGAAAACTATGCCCAAATAGAGGTAGCGTGATACTTGAGCCCGCCAACTTCTATATGCGGCCACCAAGGCCACAAGTGATAAGCCACCTGCTGTAATTGAAAGCATGAGTATTCCTTAAAACGAATAGGTAAGCGACGCGTTTACTTTATTTAAAACAAAGGAAGCACTTCCCCCTGACATATCAGTGGCAGACTGAGAGAGGTTTAACACTCCCTTTTGCTTTAAGTCTGACGCGGTTTCGATGGAAATTGTTCGTGCAAGTTCAACGATAGGTGTGTTTGTTTTTGTTGCGCCAAACGGGCTTCGCTTGCCGACAACTTCAACTTTTTCGATAGTGGTGTCGTCTTCGAGATCATCATTATTAACGCTAAGTTCTTGTGCAAAAAGCGGGGAAATTAAGAGCGTAGATAAAGGCAAAATTAAAAATGTTTTGTTCATGCGCGTATTCTGTCTTTTATTTTTGGCGAGAGAGCACTGTTTTTAATATTCTTAAAACCAAGTACTTAATACTTTCGTCTACGTTAACAAATTTTTTCGCGAATGAGAACAGATATCATTTACATTTTTGATTACATATTTAGTTTCTTATATTTCGGGCATTAAAAAAGCCGAACTTACTAAGTAAGTTCGGCTTTGCTTTTGTGCAATTCGCTACTGCTTTACATTATGCTGCAGCACTCTCGCTTTCGGTTTCAACCACTTCATGGCTCAACAGGTACTCAAAAGCTGCAAGCGAAGCTTTAGCACCCTCACCCATTGAAATAACAATTTGCTTATAAGGCACAGTTGTAACGTCACCTGCCGCGAATATGCCGGGTTCAGACGTATGGCACTTAGCATCGACAATAATTTCGCCATACTGGGTCATATCCACCGTGCCTTTCATAAACTGACTGTTTGGCACCAAACCAATTTGAACAAACACACCAGAAAGCTCACGTGTATGCACTTCATTGGTTGAACGGTCTTGGTACTCAATGGCATTCACTTTGCCATTTTCGGCATTAATCTGTCGCGTTGCCGCATTCTTGATAATGGTAATATTATCTCGTTTTTCGGCTTGGTCGATCAGCACTTGGTCAGCTTTAAGTTCTGGCATAAATTCAAACACCGTCACCGATTTAACAATACCCGCTAAATCTAGTGCAGCTTCAATACCCGAGTTACCGCCACCAATCACAGCAACATCCTTACCTTTGAAGAACGGACCATCACAGTGCGGACAATAAGCTACGCCATTACCTATATTTTCTTTTTCGCCAGGTACCCCAAGCTCTCTCCAACGAGCACCCGTCGCCACAATGATACTACGCGTACGAATCTGCTCTCCAGATGATAGTGTAATAGTCTTGATATTACCCTGCTCAATGTTGTCTACACGTACGTGCTCTTTAAGCGTAATTTCATAGTCACGAACGTGTTCCATCAAATTACCAACAAGCTCTGGGCCTGTGGTTTTAGGCACTGAAATTAAGTTTTCGATGCCCATAGTATCTTTTACCTGACCGCCAAATGTCTCTGCAACTACAGCTACTTTTAAACCTTTACGGGCACTATATATGGCAGACGCTACGCCAGCAGGACCACCACCTATTACTGTCACGTCTTGCAGTGGCAATACTTCACCTTTGTTCGCCTCTTTAAGACTAGGGTCGCGCTCGATCAGTTTGTTTATAAGTACTGAAGCATCGACTTTGCCGTTGGCAAACAGTTCGCCATTAAGATATACGCTAGGTACACCTTGAATATCACGCTCTTGGATTACGTTTTGGTACAGACCGCCATCAATCATTTCAGTCTTGATATTTGGATTTACTAACGCAAATTGGTTGAGCGCCTGTACTACTTCAGGACAGTTGTGACAACTTAAGCTGATGAAAACTTCAAAGTTCAAAGGTTCATTGACCGCCTTAACCATTGATTTCACACTGTCGTCTAATTTCAGTTCAGTGCCTGCTGCATGAAGCATGGCAAGTACGAGAGAATTAAACTCATGACCTCCAGGGATCCCCGAGAAGCGTATCCCTGTATCTTCACCATCAGCTTCAAGTAGAAAGCTGATAGCACTGCGTAACTCACCACTGGTGTCACGCTCTTCAACGTTTAGTTTCTCGCTTACAGAAGCAATGTCGGACAGAAACTTAACAAGTTCTTCACGCTTGCTATGTTCACCGGTCTGCACGACAAAGGTTACGTTTTTCTGCATTGATTCCGCGTACGATTTCAATGCTTGTAAAATTTCTTTAGTTAACACGGTTAATCTGCCTTATTTTCGACACGCCGATCCCCGCCAACCTTTAAAAAGGTCAACTCATAAGCGGAAATTGGAAATTAATATCAGGGAGTGGAGACCCACTCCCTACTTACGGATAGCCTAGCAATTTAACAGTCAGACAGCGCCGACATACTAGGCTTTAAGCATGTTGCTTAGATTTTGCCTACTAGGTCTAGTGAAGGAGCAAGTGTTGCTTCACCTTCTTTCCATTTAGCTGGGCACACTTCGCCTGGATTATTTGCTACATATTGTGCCGCTTTAACTTTACGCACTAGGTCATCTGCGTCACGACCGATACCTTCAGACGTGATTTCCATCGCTTGAATGATACCTTCTGGGTCAACGACGAACGTTGCACGGTCAGCAAGACCCATGGTTTCACGCATACAATCAAAGTTACGAGTGATTTCGCCTGTTGGGTCGCCAATCATTGCAAACTTGATCTTGTTAATTGTGTCTGAAGAATCGTGCCACGCTTTGTGAGTGAAGTGAGTGTCAGTTGATACTGAGAATACTTCAACGCCACGAGACTGAAGCTCTTCGTACTTGTCAGCGATATCACCTAACTCTGTTGGGCATACGAACGTGAAGTCAGCTGGATAAAATACGAAAACTGCCCATTTACCTTTGATGTCTTCACTGCTTACGTCTACGAATTCGCCGTCTTTAAATGCAGTTGCTTTGAAAGGTTTGATAGCAGTATTGATCAATGCCATGTTTAATTCTCCATTTGGTTTAAATTAGTCGCAAGCATAGTGCATGCGATTACAATTTTACGTTTATTGTAAGAACAAAGTTTTATGCTTTTGTGAAAGTCATCACTGAAGCTTAAAATCTCGCCCTTCGAAACTGGTGATAAGAATAGCGCGCTCTGTCAAAAAAAACTAATTGGTAAAAATGAATCGCTTAATCAGATTATTGAATCGAAAGTTCACCGGGTATTCAAAATTGACAAATTACACTAACAACAGTAGGTATGGGCGTAATACTGAATTTAAAGACTCGTTCAAAATATATCGAGGAATAAATGTCTGACCATAGACTTCAACACTTAATCAACACCATTACGCGGGTTGACGGGCAAAAGCCGTCGCCTCGCCTTTCAAAACATCAAAAAATGGCGACAAGTCCTTTTGTTTTCTATCGAGGAAGTGCGCAACTTTTTTACGCCGATATAAAAGGTGGAATAATCAGTATTCCAAAAGAATGTGAAGCAGTGCCGCTCACCAGTGTTATGGGAGATTGTCATACTTCGAATTTTGGATTCTTAACCGAAGAAGGTTCACACGGTGATACGGTGATTTTCTCACCCAATGATTTTGATGATGCGTGCGTGGGTCGTGCAGAGTGGGATGTACTTCGCTTCCTTACTTCGTTGCACCTTGCTAAAGTGCACTGCGACGGTGTTGTTGACGGCAGGTATTTGAGTGACGATATTAACCCAACTAAGCCTGTTGTTAGTTTTAAACAAGTCAGTGATGCGCAACAGGCATTTATCGCCAGTTACGTTGAAACATGTAAGCGCGTTGTTGATAACGCAGCGGTATTGAATGAAGCGGTAGACTATTGCCCTAATGCAGTACCAAGTAAATTGACGAAACTTTATAAAAAAGCAAAGGCGCGAAGCGCAGGAGGCGAGGATTTCCTCACAAAAAGTGCGCTAGCCAAAGCCGTACATTTAGTCGATGATGGTCTGGCATTCAGAACAGATGAAGAAAAATTTTCTTCGTTGAACGAGCACACATATTCAACACTTCTTAACGTCTTCGCCCCCTACATGGATGACGCTGTAGTCGATATTGTGAAACGACATAATGCAGGAACAGGGTCTGTTAATATGAGCCGCTATTACTTTTTAGTAGGGCCTTCAAAACCTCACAACCCGACAAGTTTTTCACATTGCCATATCGTAGAAGTCAAGCAGCAACGCGAGGCTGCTCCCTTGCATTACTTTCCTTCGATAAACCCTGTTAATCGGCTCAATGCGGCTCACCTAACTGCTCGCTGCCAAAGAAGAATGCAGAGAAAACCAGACTTGGTACTAGATGAAGTCATGTTTGACAACGCGCATTACTTAACGCGCTCAAGACACCACGCCAAAGTGGGTGTAGATCCGCATGATATTGCCATGGGAACGAAAGCGGTAGAGGGTGGCTTCACCTATTTTGCCGACCTTTGCGGCTATACACTTGCGTTAGCACACTGTCGTGGCGATAGACGAAGCACGCGCTTTGCATCTCATGCAGCAAATACCTTTGGTCAGATTAAAGATTTACTCATAAAAATAGCTAACCTTTATGCAGAACAGGTAGTTGAAGACCATGCGCTATTTGAAAGTATGTTGAAAAACAACTAGCGCCTTTTTTGAGGCGCTTTTCACATTAAAAAGTAAATGTAGGCTTACTTGTCGTTTATTTTCGTCAATTGATAAGAAACATAAATATAAGTAAACTTACCCATAAGCATTAATCATCTGATTAATAAAGATATTTTTAAAAACAGCTTGAATAAGGTTAAGTCATTCCTACCCATTAGGAATGCCCGTAATGTAGTACCGCAATATAAAATTGCGCATCGCAAATGGTTTCGTTCGCCTTCTTCAAAAGCGGTACGAGCAACGCTAAGCGATTTAAAAATAACGAAAACTACAAAGGGAAAATGCCGTGAGAGCATCATTAACTTTATTATCTGCAGGGATCTTATCTGCACTTTCTACCACCTCGGTTAACGCTAGCGATTTAGTTATCAGTGGCGTTATCGATGGGCCGCTCAGTGGCGGCGTTCCAAAAGCCGTTGAACTTTTTGTTGTAAACGATATCGCCGATTTATCTGTTTATGGTATCGGCTCAGCCAACAATGGTGATGGCACTGATGGAGAAGAATTCACTTTTCCAGCCGGCGCATCAGCAAGTGCTGGAAGCTACATCTATATCGCATCAGAGGTAGAAGGGTTCACTGCTTTTTTCGGCTCTGCACCCGATTATGACAGCTCATCAATGGCCATCAATGGTGATGATGCTGTAGAGCTATTCAAAGATGGCAGCGTTATTGACACGTTTGGTGATATCAACACCGACGGCAGTGGCACTGCGTGGGAATATCTAGATGGCTGGGCTTACCGTACATCAGGTCAAACCGCAAATGGCGGCAGCTTCGAAGTAGCTAACTGGACTTACAGTGGTGTTGACGCCCTAGACGGCTCGACCACTAACACGGACGCTGCAACCCCATTCCCAGCGGGCACATTTACCACTGAAGGTGGTGGTGACGTTGTTGTGATACCAGAAGAGCCAGCTATTGAGCTTGGTATTTGTGGTGCAGACGCAACACTTATCAGTGGTATTCAAGGCAGTGAGAGCAGCTCTGCTGAAGTTGGCAATAGCGTTATTATAGAGGCTATAGTCACAGGCACGCGCGCTGGCGGTTTCTTCGTACAAGAGGAAGCATCAGATTACGACGCTGACGACGCAACGTCTGAAGGCCTATTTGTTGAAGGTTCGGTTGATGTTGAAACCGGTAATCTAGTTCGCCTTTACGGTGAGGTAGAAGAAAACTACGGCATGACAACACTTGCTCTGGACAGCGATGTAGGCGCACTTGATTGTGGCGCAGTAGACGCTGTAGCGGCGGTAGAACTTTCTATGCCGTACGAGATTGACCTTGAAACTGTTGAAGGCATGGTAGTTAGTGTGACGGATGCAACAGTAACAAGCACAAACAACCTTTGGCGCTTCGGTGAAATTGTTGTTAGCGACGCAATTAAACGTCAACCGAGCGACGTGGCGGCCCCCCTGTCAGACGCTTATACAGCGGCAGAAGAAGCTGGCGAGACCAGTCTTCTTACCATCGAAGATAACAGTAGCTCGCAGTACCCAGATGCACTGAATTACTTTCCTACGTTCAGCTACGCTAACGCCATTCGTATTGGTGATTCGGTTTCTGCAGCGGGTCCACTAAACTATAGCTTTGGCACTTACAGAATTAATCCTAGCGACATTATTGAGGTAACCTCCACCCGTGAAGCTAACCCTGTTGTTACAGAAGGCAACCTCTCCATTGCCACCTTTAACGTACTTAACTACTTTAATGGCGAAGTAGACGAAAACGGCGATGTAACGTTTGATTATGACCAAAACCGTGGCGCTAGTGATGCAGTGGCGTTTGAATTACAACAAGGTCGTATTGTTGAAGCTATCGTGAATCTAAACGCTGACGTTGTCGGCTTAATGGAAATCGAAAACGATGGCTTCGGTGAAGATAGCGCTATTCAATCTCTTGTTGATACCATCAACGCTGAACTTAGTGAAACCGAACAATACTCATTCATCGCTACCAGTGATGGCAGTGAAATTGGTACGGATGCGATAACCGTTGGCTTGTTGTACAAAGCTGCCGTAGTAACGCCAGAAGGTGACGCGATGGTTGTGGCTATGCCAGAGCAGCAGGTTGATGAAGATAGCCTGGCACGTATGCGCCCAAGCCTTCTTCAATCTTTTACTCATGCAGAAAGCGGCAAATCATTCCTTGTTGCCGTAAATCACTTTAAGTCAAAAGGTGGTCAATGCGCTGAAGACGCGGTAGAAGCACCGTCTGAAATAACTACAATCCAAGGCAGCTGTAACGCACTTCGCGTATCGGCAGCTATCACATTAGGCAACGCATTAAGTGATGAGAGCCTGCCTGAGCGCAAGGTTATCTTAGGCGACTTAAACGCGTATAGCGCTGAAGATCCTGTTGCAGTGCTAACCGATTACACACCTGAGTCTCGCGGATATACCATTACCACCGCGGTTAATACAGGTATGGATGAAGGTGCTTCAGTAGAAGTTGAGTCTGGCTTCGGCTATCACAACTTAGCTGAAGAATTTGATGCAGACGGCTTCTCATATTGGTTCTACGGTACGGAACAAGTGGGTAGTTTGGACCACGTACTAGCAAGTGATGCTATGCTTGCAGATGCAATTGATGGTACACACTGGAACATCAACTCTGTTGAAGCATATCAACTACAGTACGATCAAGCGCTTCGTTACTATGCGGATGAAGACGGTTACGCGTTCACTGATGTGGGACCATTCAGAAGCTCAGATCACGACCCTTTTATCGCTACCTTTGACCTTCAGGCAGACGTTGTTGAGGAAGAAGTGGACAACGATGATAGCTCAGGCGGCGCTATGGGAGGAATCCTTGCATTGCTAGCCGCAATGATAGGCTTTCGCCGTCGTCAGAGTAGCCTTAAAGCGCAGAAGCTTTGATCACTAACCATCACCGTTATTAGTCATTTTTAGCGGAATATGTTGCTAAAAAGCTGCCTTAATTGGCAGCTTTTTTAATAGCGTACAATTTTCGAATTTGAGATAGGGAATGACGTTTTACGCTTTAGACACGACCATGCCAACTAAATCGGAAGCTTTAGTATCATCCACCTCAATGCCAATCAGCTTGACATACTGATCGCGCTTTTCTGCTTGTGTGGCAGATAATCCATTGGCTTGCAATAGTTTGGCTGCTCGCTGGGCGGTTTCCATTTGTTTATCGGTTAAGGTGTCATCTAAATGAATCTGCGCTATCACTTTAAGCAAGCTTAACGCGATTTGCTTGTCTTTAGGCGATAGCGTTAACGCTTGTCGCAAATTGTTATAGGCAGGTATTAAGCGGTTCTCTTTATAGTTTACCGTTGCCATCTGCTTGAGTTCTTTCGTCGTAAACTGAATTTCAGTTCTTTCAATCGACTCTTGATTCAAGTATTCATTCACCACCTGCGACGTAAAAGTATCACCCTCAATCTGCTTTCTGAGCTTGTCTAAGATACTAACGCACTGTTCACGCATACCGAGTTCATGAAACGCTTTCATTTTATCAAGACTGTCTTCCATCGACAGACCTTCCGTAGAAGCAGAGCGATCTTTCATTATCTTCTCGGCACTTCTTTTATCATCTCTCAGGCAGAGAACCCGCGCCTTAACCACGTCAATTTGCTCACCTAGTTGATTCTGCATACCTTTTTGATTTTTAAGTTCTTCAAGCTCTGCTTCCGCTTTTTGAAGATACTTTTCCGTCTCGGTATTTCCAAGGCTGGTAGCTAAATCTATAGTGGAACGAATTACGTTTAGTGTAAGTTGCGGGGAGTCATGAATTGAATTTTTGGCGAATTTAGCCATGTTCTGTACGGCCGATAATTGCCCTGCCTTATCGTGATTGAGTCGAGCTAGGTCCCAAAGTCGCTTGTTGCGTTCAATATTCCTAGGGGCAAGCTTACTCGCTTCCTTCATTTGCTCATAAGCAATGTCAAACTGCTCTTTTTCTATAAAATACTGCGCTAGCAAATCAAAGGTTAAAAATCGCGTATCCGGGCGCAAAAGCAAATCATCAACAAGAAGCTGCGCTTCTTCTAATTCATCCTGTCGCAAAAGAGATCGTGTTAAACCTATATGGACCCACGCATGATCCATGCTTTGCAGCAAACCTCTAAAATAGTCTTCAGCAGTCCCATAATCGCGAAGCTGCAAAAGGCAGTCGCCAATTAAGCGTTTTATTCGGGTGTGATATTCTGAAAGCGATGGGTCTTTCAACTGTCGCTCAGCGTAATACATGGCTGTCGAGTAGTCGCCCATTTGCATGCAGTGCAACATTTTATGCAGTTTGAGACGAACCTGAATCAAATACTCTAAGCGTGTTTCAATCTTATTTCGCTGTAAAGGTTTAACCCAAAAGTCATCTGGTTGAAGCTCAACAATGCAATTGACGAGTTCTGGAGACGTTTCGGCACTGAGGAACACCACCGTTGTTGTGTCATTAATATGGTTTAAATGCTTGAGTTCTTCGAAAAGATGAAAGCCATCTTTATCGTGACTAACATTAAATGCGAGTAAAACAAAATCATACTGTCGTGATTCACACAGTCGCTTTGCATGAAACGCGTTGAATGCACTACTTACATTTTTAATTCCAATTTCATGCAGTGCGGATGCAATAACATCGTGGACAAGCCCCTGGTTATCAATAACCAGTACATGTAAATCTTCTCGTGGCGTGGGGGCAGGTATTTTTTCCAGCATTAAGCGATCACTTCTAACGTCTTTTCCCTAAGCGACACAATAGATTATTGGGAAGATCTATTGCGAACTGCACTATATTACTCTTAAAAGGTGTTCTAAATCTTCT
This sequence comes from Alteromonas sp. KUL150, assembly GCF_009811475.1. Lineage (NCBI taxonomy): Bacteria > Pseudomonadati > Pseudomonadota > Gammaproteobacteria > Alteromonadales > Alteromonadaceae > Alteromonas > Alteromonas sp. KUL150. Next base: position 17,514 of record NZ_BLIJ01000007.1, on the reverse strand, counting down.
AACTCATTATTGTAGCACTTACTTGAAATGGAGCATGCAGATATAGGATTTATACTATATTAGCCTTTACAAGTAGTATGCGCTTTTTTCTAAGTAATACAGCGAAAAGTTATTATACATAAGTCTATGACTTTTGATACTAAGCTCGCTTAACAGACGTCGACCAGTCCTTAGCGAGGTGGATCTAAATTGTCATTTACACTGCCATTTACTCTAAACCAGCCAGCAACAGAGTGACGTGTTCGCGCTGCTGGTAATACTTCATGGGGGAAGTCTTCGCTTAGAAAAACAACAAACGTCCCAATTTTGGGTAACACGCGTGTGCCAATAAGGTCTTCACTGTCAGCATACAACACCAGCTCTCCCCCATCCTCTCTTTTCCAATCGTCATTTAAATACGCAACCAGCGATAAAACGCGATTACCTTGACCTTTGAAAGCATCTACATGACGTTTGTAAAATTTACCGGGTTCGTAGCAAGCAAAGTGACTTTCAAAGGAAAACAGGCCCATGAACAAAGAGCGATTAATATAATTCTGCATTGCTGCGCACCAATCGAGCCAAAGCGCGCCTTCTGGAGTAGAACCAGTTATCCAACAGATTTCATCGCCCCTTATCTCTTCCGCTTTTTGATAGTTAAACGAACGACCTATACCCGCCTTTTTATATTCCTCATCAGCAATCCAACGCTGACGGGTTAAGAGCGCATCAGTTATAAACTCAGGTAAACCGTTTTCTTGGATAGAAAAACCTTTTGATACAAGGTCATCAACGATATTTTCAAAAATTAATTCATCAAAAATGCGAAGGGGTTGGTGCGAAGCGAGTTGTTCTCTGTTCATCTAATTGTCATTACCTAAATAATCTTCCCGGTTATTTTATTTAGCAGTGGCAGCAAAGGGCCACGAGAGTGGCGAAGTTATACGCTGAGGTTCATCATATAGCAACGATCAATCACGCTGAAATGCCGCAATTTTTTAATCGAGAATAGAAAAAATATTAATCGTAAGACATTGCACTTCAAGGTCGCACACTTCTTGCTTGATTTCGCTAACCGTACTTGAGTTATCTATATTTCACGTTCACTTAAATGAGAAAAATTAAGATGAACAGTGGCGTTTCTAAGCGTACTATCACATGGTGATGTAGACACTCTTAGTTTCGTAAGAAATTTTCAGCAAAATGAGTAACCCATGAGTCAAGACCAAACACAAATAGAAGAAACTGAACACCATCTAGATTTAAGACATTTGAGGCTAGATGATTACGACGATGTAAAAGCATTGATGGATAAGGTGTACGCCAATGTTGGAGGCGCATGGCCTTATTCTAACTACAAAGCCCAAGTAACCACTTTTCCTGACGGTCAAATTTGTATTGAAGACAAGGGCAAAGTGGTAGCGTTCGCGATTTCAGTAATTGTGGACTACGACCAGTTTGGCGATAAACACAGCTACGATGAAATAACTGGCGATGCTTACTTGACCACTCACGATCCTAATGGCGACGTTCTCTATGGTGTTGAGGTTATTGTTTGTCCAGAATACCGTGGATTAAGACTGGGTAGACGCCTTTATGAAGCACGTAAAGAGCTATGTCGAAACTTGAATTTAAAGTCAATAATGGCAGGCGGGCGTATTCCAAATTACAAAAACCACGCACATGAACTGTCGCCTTATGAGTACATCGAGCAAGTTAAACTTAAAGATATTTACGACCCTATACTCACCTTCCAGCTTTCGAACGGGTTTGAAGTAAAGCAAGTGATGTCGGCTTACCTACCTGAAGATGAAGCCTCTAAAGGGTATGCAACGTTACTTCAATGGCACAATATTTACTATGAGCCGGGCACACCCTCGCTTATTGCAAGTAGAAAATCCAACGCACGTATAGGCTGTATTCAGTGGCAAATGCGATATTTCAACAACGTTGAAGAGCTGTTGCAGCAAGTAGAATATTTTGTTGATGCACTATCGGATTATTCATGCGATGTTGCTCTGTTCCCAGAGTTTTTTAATGCCCCACTGATGGGCCTTAGCCCGTCAGAATCGTCGATAGACGCAATATGGCACTTAGCTACTTACACGAACGAAATTTTAACTGCCGTTTCGCATTTAGCCGTGTCTTACAACATCACTATTATCGCAGGCTCAATGCCAGTGGTTGAAGATGAAGAGCTCTTTAATGTGAGCTACATCTGTAAGCGTGATGGTACGATTGAAAGCCAGTACAAGCTGCACCCCACGCCTCATGAGAAGAAAGATTGGATTATGAAAGGTGGAAACAGCCTTAAAACGTTTGACACGGATTTTGGCAAAATTGGCGTGTTAATCTGTTATGACGTAGAGTTTCCAGAGCTTGCGCGTATTTTATCAGAGCAGGAAATGCAGATACTGTTTGTGCCATTTTGGACAGACACCAAAAACGGATATTTGCGGGTACGTCGTTGTGCGCAAGCCAGAGCGATTGAAAATGAGTGTTATGTCGCCATCGCGGGCAGCGTAGGCAACCTGCCTAAGGTTGATAACGTCGATATTCAATATGGACAAACGGCTGTATTTTCACCGAGTGATTTCGCTTTCCCTCATGATGCGATTGTGTCGGAAACGACACCAAATACAGAAATGACGCTTATTGTTGACTTAGACTTAGACAAACTTACCAAACTTCAAAATGAAGGTTCTGTCCGAAACTATTTGGATAGAAGACGTGATTTATATCGCGTCGAGTGGATAGGCGACAAAAGCTAAGAAAGCAAGATAGACGCAACAACACTAATCATACAAAAGTTAATGTATGTCACCATGGCTTATGTGGAAATTAAGCGCCCCATAAGCCATGGAATTTCCTTCGATTTAGCGATAACATAGAATCGTGCGCAAATACAATAAGGGCTTTCCTGTTAAGTGACGTAGCTCCCATGACTTAATTCGAAAGTGCTTCATAAAGAGATAAATAACTGACTATGGCAAACAATTCAAAAAACGACGATTTTCCTACCATTAGGCTTGATGAGGAAGACCGTCGAGATTATCAGACTAAAAGGCAGGCGACTCCAACAACGTCACCATCGACTCCTCGTTCTACGCCACCTTCTCAACCACCCTCCAATAATGGTGGCGGAAATGGTATCTGGGTCACTTTGATTGCTGTTATTGCGCTAGCTGCGTGTGGTGGATGCTATTATCTTTATACGCTACTGGAACAGCAAAAAACTGTCGCTGACCAAGCTGAAAAGCGCATTATGCAGCTTGAAAACAAACTCTCTGCGACAGGTGAGGAAATTGGTGAATCTACCGTTGCGCTACAAGTTAAGGTTACTGAACTCAGTAACAAAACCAACGAATTGTGGGAGCAAATGGATAAGCTTTGGGCTTCAGCATGGCGTCGTAATCAAAAAGAAATTGCAGATTTAGGCGACCGTGTTGGTGACGTGCAAACTGCCGTAAATAAAAACATTAGCGCTGTGTCTGACGATGTTAAATCTCAGTCGGCAGCCATTAACTCTGTTAAAAACCAATTAGCTTCTCTAGCCGATGAACTATTGTCTGTGAATGTTCAGTTAGAACAAGCAGCGAGCGATAAGCAAAGTGCTCAGCAAAGCGTACGAAACCTCAGTGATAAGCTTTCTGTACTAGAGCAACGCAACACCACCCTTTCAGGCAGGATCACTAGCCTTGAAAATGAAATTCGGGAAATCGCAACAAAGGTGGTGTCTAGTGGCGGTGCATCAAGTGGAGGTGGTTCTGCGCCATCAACAGAACCAAACAACTAACTTTGTTTTGTACTTACCGCGACAGGAGCGACTGCTTTTAACGTTTTTGTGGTAAATGAAACCGACGTCAAAGTGAATTTGAATATGAAAGGGGCTATTAGCCCCTTTCGTTTTTTTAAAAATTAGACTGAGGCGTGATAATATCGACCTCTTTCAAGAATCTACAGGAAACACTGCGCAATGAGTGACCAAGCGCTAAAACGTTTAAATAAATATATCAGCGACACGGGCCTTTGTTCACGCCGTGAAGCCGACAAACTCATTGAGCAAAACCGCGTTATTGTAAACAATAGTCCCCCAGAGCTAGGTACAAAGGTTGGCCCCAATGACATTGTGAAAGTTGATGGAAAAGTGGTTGGTAAAGTTGCAAAAGACAAATCTGACCGCGTTTACATCGTCTACAACAAACCAATTGGTATCACTTGTACAACCGAACGTGATGTTAAAGGAAATATCATTGACGCTATTGGCCATAAAGACCGGATATTTCCTGTGGGAAGACTTGATAAGCCATCGGAAGGTTTAATAATTCTTACAAGCGATGGCGATATTGTTAATAAGATTTTACGTGCCGAAAACGCTCACGACAAAGAATATGAAGTTACGGTCAATCAGCCGATAAGCGAACGCTTTGTGAAGCGTATGTCTCGTGGCGTGCCTATACTGGGAACAGTAACAAAACCTTGTATCGTAAAACCTACTGGCAAGGCTAAATTTACGATTATCCTTACCCAGGGCCTTAACCGACAGATACGCAGGATGTGTGAATTTCTCGGTTACGAAGTGACCAAACTAAAGCGTACCCGCATCATGCATCTTGAACTTGGCACACTTAGACCAGGTCAATGGCGTAATTTGACGGAGAGAGAACTCAAAACGCTCAACAATGCGGTAAAAGATTCTTCGAAAGTAGCGAAAGAGCTACCAGAGTAAATACGAACCTGTTTTCAGATACAAAAAAAGCGCCCATTGGGCGCTTTTCTTTGAAACCTAGTCTTATCGACGTAGACCTAGACGCTTGATAAGGTCAAGGTAACGCTCAGCGTTCTTGCCTTTAAGGTAGTCTAGAAGCTTACGACGTTGGCTAACCATACGTAGAAGACCACGACGTGAGTGGTGATCTTTCTTGTGATCAGCAAAGTGACCTTGAAGCTTGTTGATGTTGTGAGTTAGCAAAGCAACTTGAACTTCTGGTGAACCAGTGTCGCCTTCTTTAACGCCGTACTCAGCAATAATTTTTGCGGTTTCTTCTTTAGTTAGTGACATATCATTCTCCTAATATTAATGCTTCGCCGATCACTAATTCAGCAAAGCGGAATGAGCGCAGTATTATAATGACCTTTTTACAGTTAGCAAGAACTCTACAGGGTATTTTCATTAGTTGGTGCTATTAAATCCTCGGTACTGCGGGCCGAGCTTTTTCTTTATCTCATTTTTGTAAGTAAGTCCGTCTAAAAAGCGTTCGGCGCGCTGACGGCTTTTGTCTTCATAGCTGCGGTACACAAAGAGTGCTATTTCTATCTGGGATTTTTGGTCATGAACTAAAGAAAGCTTATCTTCGACGAACTCTGGGTGATTGCGCGCGCCACGATATAAAACGTTCATAATGGCACGCTGTGTATCAATACCTGTTCGTTGTTGAACCCACTCAAGCGCCTCTTGTGGCTCTATACCAGCGATAAGATCAGCGGCATGCTCAACATCTGTTTTATAATTTTCTTCTACGCTTTGTGCAACATACCAAGACGCTGCTTCTACAGGAGCAACGTGAAAATAATTATTGAATATTTCCTTTTTGATTTCGCGAGTTTCGGCGTTATCTTCCAGCGAAGCAACCCAGGTTTTTACGCCTTCTACGTCGTTTCGAGCCCATTGCTGAAGGTGACTGCGTTCAATTTGTTTATCATTTTGATCCTCAACTACCGGCAAAATATCAATAAACTCACTCGACGTTTCTAATGCGCTAAAGACACCGTTGAATGCAAGCCGCTTTTGGTTGTCTGTTTTAAGTAAAGAGATAGAGTTAATAGCATTAAACACGTCTTTCTTGGCCATCTCTTGAAATATTATCATGGCATAAACGCTATTTTGCAGCGATGGCGACTGGGCATCAGCGTTTTGATTCATAAACCAATCTAGGGCTTCGGCTGGGGCTTGATTTGCCCAGTTTACAATGACTGACACCTTGAGTTGCATCTTGAATTCAGGGTTGCCCTCTAAATTACTTGCAAAATCAATAGCCCGGTTGGGATTAAGCTCGACTAGGCGAGTTACCATTGAGGAGAGTAAAACCGCAGTTTCGATTGATATAGCTGAAACATCCCAGTCAGATAACGCTTTTATTACGGAAGCTTCATCCATCTCACTAATAAGCGTAATGAAAGCCCCGGTCTCTTTTAAACTGAGCCTTTTTTTATCACGCAGCCATAAATCGATATCAACCTTAACAGGCTCATTTGTTTTTACAGAAATATGCGCAGGATTGGTGACGTCGGTATCGACGGATGCTTTATGAGCTGTCTTGTTTTGAACCTTACTGTTGTCGTCTAATTGAGATACGACGCTATTTGGCGTGTTTGTTAGTGAAGCATTTAACCAAAAACCTAATGTGAATGCGATGCCCACAGAGCAACACCAAGTGACTATCCTTTTCATTAAACTGCAATCCTGTTTGGGTAAAAGAGTAACAACACAAGTTACAACGCTACAACTGCCTTGTAACTAATTTTTATGGTTCCTATATAAACATGAAAAAGCTCGGCTTCATAGCCGAGCTTTGATGATATATGACAATAGTGACAGAGGCAGCAGCGTTAGTTGTACACGACCCGGCGTTTAGGGTTAACAAACACTTCTTGTTTAGGGATACCTTGGTCTTTAGGGTCGAGAACCCCTTCTCCTACGCCTAAGAAAATACCACTGGTATCGTCGCCATGGTAAACGCGATAAGCAGTGCCTTCACAAAGTGCTTCGCTGCACTCGCCTTTTACAGATTGGCCGTTATCAAAACGGTTTCTTTCAGCGTCGTTAATCGTCACAAATGGCAAACGACTTACGGCGGTATCCATAGGAATAAGCAACTCATCAAGCGCTTTAAAGTCACCTTCTTCCAGTGATTCCTGAATTTCAATCAACTTATCAAGCGATACCATTTTATCCGTAGGGTAGTCTGCTACTTCAGTGCGATGCAAACGAGTCACGTAAGCACCGCAGCCAAGGTTCTGACCTAAATCATCTACGATGGAGCGAATATAAGTGCCTTTGCTGCACTTAATGCGCATTTCTACAAACGGCAGTTCAATGCGCAGTACATCTAATTCATACACTTCAATATCACGGGGTTCACGCTCGATTTCTATACCTTGACGGGCATAGTGATAGAGCGGCTTACCTTGATGTTTAAGCGCTGAAAACATGGACGGGATTTGTTTGCTCTTACCAAGAAATGCCAAGCACGCATCGCGCACTTGCTCTTCGCTCACATCAACAGGCTTTTCTTCAACCGCTTCACCGTCTGCATCAGACGTAGTTGTGCGCACGCCCAGTTGAGCCGTTACTTCGTAGGTTTTCTCGGCATCCAGAAGAAACTGAGAAAACTTAGTGGCCTCACCTAAACACAGCGGCAACATGCCACTGGCAAGTGGGTCAAGTGCGCCTGTATGCCCGGCTTTAGCCGCTTTGTAAAGCCAGCGCACTTTTTGAAGCAGTTGATTAGATGACCCACCAAGCGGTTTATCAAGCAATACTATGCCGTTAATCTCACGGCCTTTACGACGTCTTGCCATTTACTCCTGCTCTTGTGGATCGTCTTTATCGCGCTTTGACTCATCTTTTGCGATGGTCTGCGACACAAGATTAGAAATTCTCATACCTTCTATAATCGACTTGTCTTCAAAGAAATGAAGATCAGGTACTGAACGCATGCGAAGACGTTTAGCTAGGATACTGCGAATAAACTTCTTGTATTCAGCAAGTTGCTTGATTTGCACTTTGCCTTCTTCTTCAGTGCTATTGTAAATAGTCACGAAGATTTTTGCGTGCGCTAAGTCGCGCGACACGTCAACATCAGAGACAGTTATTAATGGCATGTCCCCAACACGATGCTTATATTCATTTTGCAGAATGCTCGCCACTTCTTTATGAACTTGCTGAGCGACTCTGTCGGTACGTGAAAATTCACGGGCCATTTGTACTCTCCTTTCCTTATTTACTTTCAAACATGAATTGCGCCTGCTTTTTTAGAATACAGACAAAAACGGGAGCACTCGGCCCCCGTTTTTCACATGCCGAATTAACTAAGGCAATTAAATTTCGCGTTTAACCTCAACGATTTCGAAGACCTCAATTTGGTCACCTACTTTCACGTCGTTGTAGTTCTTAACGCCAATACCACATTCCATACCGCTACGAACGTCTTGAACATCATCTTTAAAGCGACGTAGTGATTCAAGCTCACCTTCGTAAATTACTACGTTGTCACGAAGTACACGGATTGGATTGCTACGCTTAACGTTACCCTCAGTAACCATACAGCCCGCGATTGCACCTAGTTTAGGTGACTTAAATACATCACGTACTTCTGCAAGACCAATGATTTCCTGCTTGAACTCTGGTGCAAGCATACCGCTCATGGCCGCTTTCACTTCATCAATTAGGTTATAGATAACGCTGTAGTAACGTAAATCGATTTCTTCCGCTTCTAGTACGCGACGCGCTGTTGCATCAGCACGAACGTTAAAGCCAAGTACGATAGCACCTGATGCAGCTGCAAGGGTTGCGTCCGTTTCAGTGATACCACCTACGCCGCTACCTACAATATTCACTTTAACTTCAGCAGTAGAAAGCTTAACAAGTGATTCAGAGATCGCTTCAACAGAGCCCTGTACGTCGGCTTTAAGCACGATGTTAAGTTCGCTAACATCGCCTGATTCCATGTTTGCAAACATGTTCTCAAGCTTCGCTTTTTGCTGACGAGCCAGTTTAAGTTCACGCTTCTTCTGATGACGCTTAGCGGCAACTTCACGGGCTTTGCGCTCATCTTTAACAACAGCGGCATCTTCACCTGCAACAGGAACGCCTGACAAGCCAAGTACTTCTACTGGTGTAGACGGGCCAGCAACTTTCATGTCTTGACCGTTTTCATCGCGCATAGCACGAACACGGCCGTACTCTTCACCACACAGAAGGATATCGCCAGGACGTAATTGACCTTCCTGAACCAATACAGATGCGACAGGACCACGACCTTTATCAAGACGAGACTCAATAACGATACCGCGACCAGGGCCTTCAGCAACCGCTTGCAAATCAAGTAGCTCCGCTTGAAGAACGATAGCTTCTAATAGCCCATCAACGCCCATACCGGTTTTGGCCGATACGTTACAGAACTGGTGCTCACCGCCCCACTCTTCTGAGATAACTTCTAGTTGAGAAAGCTCAGTTTTAACGCGGTCTGGATCGGCTGTTTCTTTATCCATTTTGTTAACTGCAACGATAAGAGGTACGCCAGCAGCGCGAGCGTGCTGTACTGCTTCTTTCGTTTGCGGCATTACACCGTCATCAGCAGCAACAACCAAGATAACGATATCTGTTGCCGTAGCACCACGGGCACGCATCGCTGTAAATGCAGCGTGTCCAGGTGTATCTAGGAAAGTGATTTCACCGTTGTCCGTTTCTACTTTGTAAGCACCGATGTGCTGAGTAATACCACCAGCTTCACCATCTGCTACTTTCGCGCGGCGGATGTAGTCAAGTAATGATGTTTTACCGTGGTCAACATGACCCATGATAGTTACAACAGGTGCACGGCTGGTTTTGATGCCATCCATACCCTCTGCTAACAACTCGTCTTCTAGCGCGTTGTCGTTTACAAGCTCGTATTTATGGCCCATTTCTTCAATAACTAGTACCGCAGTATCTTGGTCTAGTACTTGGTTAATGGTTGCCATTTCGCCCATCTTCATCATCGTTTTGATAACTTCGTTAGACTTAATAGCAAGCTTACTTGCCAGTTCGCCTACGGTGATGGTTGCGCCAAGCTTAACTACGCGCTCTACAGGCGCAGCTGGCTTGTTAAAGCCTTGCTTAAGATGTTCACCAGCGTTTTTCTTCGACTTGCGACGACGACGAGATGAACGCTCAACCTGCATATCTTCTTCGTCTTCTGCTTCTTGCGCATAACGGTTAGAGTGCAAGTGAACTTCTTCTGCTTCTGCTTTCTTACGACGCTCTTCTTCTTCTTTCCAGCGACGCTCGTTTTCTTCAGCTAATTTACGCGCTTCTTCCGCCGCTTTCTTAGCGTCTTCTTCAAGTTTCTTCTGCGCTTCTTCTTCTTGCGCTTTGCGTAAACGTTCTTCTTCTTGACGAGCCGCTTCCGCTTCTGCTTTCTCAGCCTCGCTTAATTCAGGCTCGTCTTTCTTACGCGCCTCTGCTTCTTTTTTCGCTTGCTCAGCACGACGAGCGCGCTCTTCATCAGCGGCTTTTTTCGCTTCTTGCGCTTTACGTGCTTTTTCTTCTGCAGCTTTTTTCGCTTCCGCCGCAGCTTTCTCTTCCGCTTCGCGCTTCAAACGTGCTTCTTCTTCAAGACGCTTCGCCTCTTCTTCCGCTTGGCGCTGCTGTTCTTCAATGTCGCTACGCTTAACGTAAGTGCGCTTTTTGCGTACTTCTACTTTCACTTCTTTAGACTTACCAACACTGAGTGTGCTCGTTGTCTTACGCTTAAGTGTCATACGCGTTGGTTCAGCTGCGCTGCCGTGTTGCTTACTTAAATGATCCAATAGTTTTTGTTTCTCGTCTTCGTTTACCTGATCGCCGGCACTCTTAGAGATACCCGCGTCTTTAAACTGGCCAACCAATCGGTCAACGGTCGTACCAATGTCGCTGGCGAGCTTTTCAATAGATACATCTGCCATTACGTAATTTTCCCCCTGTTGACCTTACTCTTCTTCACTGAACCATACGATATTACGAGCCGCCATGATTAATGCACCGGCTTTCTCTTCGTCTAGTTCATCGATATCACTGATATCATCGGTACCTTGTTCTGCTAATTCTTCTAGGTCGGTAACACCGCGGCTGGCCAACACATAAGCCACGTGTTTACTCATACCTTCAAGATTTAATAAGGCTTCGGTAGGTTCTGCACCTTCAAGCGATTCTTCGTTCGCAAGTGCACGCGTGGTTAAGAAAGCACGCGCTCTATTGCGCAGCTCTTCAACCATTTCTTCATCTAACCCTTCAACCGCTAGAAGTTCACTTGCTGGCACGTATGCCACTTCTTCTAGTGTTGTAAAGCCTTCATCTACTAGGACTGACGCGAAATCTTCATCGATGTCCAAACCTGCAGTAAATAGATTAAGTACCTTCGCGTTTTCTTCTTCGTGTTTCTTGTTGAGATCGTCAACCGTCATCACGTTAAGTTCCCAGCCAGTCAGTTGGCTAGCTAGGCGTACGTTTTGACCACTACGGCCAATTGCTTGCGCTAAGTTGTCAGCTTCAACGGCTACGTCCATATTGTTGCTGTCTTCGTCGACAACAATAGACGCTACCTCAGCTGGTGCCATTGCATTGATAACGAATTGCGCTGGATTTTCATCCCAAAGCACGATATCAACACGTTCGCCGCCAAGTTCACCCGACACAGCTTGTACACGTGATCCACGCATGCCCACACACGCACCAACTGGGTCCAAACGTTTGTCGTTAGTTTTAACAGCAATCTTTGCACGTGAACCTGGATCCCGCGCTGCAGATTTAATCTCTAGTGTTTCTTCCGCTATTTCTGGCACTTCTAAACGGAATAGTTCAACTAGCATGTCTGGATGCGTACGGCTAATAAATAGCTGTGCGCCACGCGCTTCTGGGCGGATAACATATAGAAGACCGCGTACACGGTCGCCCGGACGGAAGGTTTCGCGAGGAAGCATATCATCGCGATAAATAACACCTTCAGCATTGTTGCCTAGGTCGATGATGATGTTATCGCGGTTAACTTTCTTAACCGTACCTGTTACCAGCTCACCTACTTTGTCTTCATACTCAGCGATCATTTGCTGACGCTCAGCTTCACGCACTTTTTGCACGATAACTTGCTTAGCGGTTTGTGTAGTTATGCGGTCAAATTTAATAGATTCAATCTGTTCTTCAACATAATCACCAAGTTGTATTTCAGGCTCGTCGATTTGCGCTGCAGAAATCGTGATTTCGGCAAATGGATTTTCCTGTACTTGATCATCAGGAATTACCAACCAGCGACGGAATGTATCAAAGTCACCTGACGATCTGTCGATGCTTACACGAACTTCAATTTCGCCTTCGTTTTTCTTTTTGGTTGCGCTAGCGATTGCAAACTCTAGCGCTTCAAAAATTTTCTCTCTAGGCACTTGTTTTTCATTTGAAACGGCTTCCGCCACTAACAAAATTTCTTTATTCATTTTCGCCTCACTTTTGCTTTCGTCGATGAAAGCAGAGCTGTTCCGTTAATCGAACGTGGGAACAACGTTACCTTTTTCGATATTCGCCACAGCTAACTGGAACTGCTGGCCGTCCACTTCAATACTTACCATGCCGTCTTCGCAAGCAAGTACTTTGCCTTTAAAATTACGTCTGTCGCCCATCGGCATAGACAAACGAACTTGAACTACTTCACCCACAGACTCAATGTAGTGCTTTTCTTTGAAAAGCGGTCTGTCCATACCTGGTGATGACACTTCCAAGTTGTATTCAGTACTAATTGGATCTTCTACGTCCAAAATTGCGCTAACCTGATGACTTACATCTGCACAATCATCTACGGTAATACCGTTTTCATGATCTATAAAAACACGAAGAATCGAATGTTTCCCCGCTCGTACAAACTCAATACCAACCAGCTCGAAACCCAGTGCTTCCACACCCGGCTCTAACATTTCGGTTAGTTTCTCTTCAAGTTTTGCCAATGCAAACCTCCAAAAACGAAAAAAGGGCCTAAAGCCCACCTGTCATCACCCGGCTCAGCCAGGCTGACTCCAGGTTTTAATACAACAAAAAGCCCCGGACTAGCGGGGCTTTTATTAAAATTCTGAACCCATACCTGCCAGCAAGGGCAGTTGCAAACCTATGGGTAAAACCACCGTTAGGTGATAGCTTGCTATGGATAAGTGCGTTACTTTCCTAACTTGAGGGAGCCCGCTCTCATCACTCGATGAAAGCATTATACGTATAGGTGACACATTAAGCAACAGCCAATACCTACTCTTCGTCTTTGAAGGCTGCTCTTATCTCCAAGACTTTGGGCAGTATCTCTATCATTAAATCGACTAACTTAGGTTCAAAGTGCTTACCTTTTTGACTTTTTAGAAAATCAACGGTTTCATCAATGGTCCACGCTTCTTTGTATGGCCGTTTACTGGTCAGCGCGTCAAATACATCAGCGATGGCACAAATACGTCCCTCAATAGGAATATCCTCACCAGCTAGCCCTCTAGGGTAGCCTGTTCCGTCCCATTTTTCATGGTGTGTTAGTGACACTGATTTCGCCACCTGCAACAACAGAGAATCGCCGCAATCACCAATGATTTCCGCACCAATTTCTGGATGCTTTTTCATAGTTGAAAACTCTTCATCAGTCAGCTTTCCAGGCTTTAGCATTATACTATCGGCAATACCTATTTTTCCTATATCATGCATTGGTGCAGCATGTAGTAGTATCTCTGCCTGCTGAGCTGTCAGCCCGTAAGCGAGTGCCAATTCTTTAGCAAAATGACTCATGCGCATGACGTGCATACCGGTCTCGTTGTCTTTATACTCCGCCGCTTTACCCAATCGTTGCACAACCTGAAGGCGGCTGTTAAGCAACTCATCTGCTTGCACCAGGCTAAGGTGAGTTTTCACCCTAACTCTTACAATAGCCGGGGATATTGGCTTAGTTATGTAGTCTACTGCACCGGCATCAAATCCCTCGGCTTCATCATGCTCATCATTTAATGCAGTAACAAAAATAATGGGAATATGCTTAGTATTGCTTTGCTGCTTTAGATGACGGCATACTTCAAAACCCGTTAACCCTGGCATCATAACGTCAAGAAGAATTAAGTTAGGTAGCCTAGTCTCGGCGAGCTTTATCGCCTCTTCACCATTTTTTGCGAATATCAGCTGATACTCAGACTCAAGAAGCCTTTTTAAAACACGAAGGTTAACAGGCTCGTCGTCAACAATAAGTAATGTCGGTTTAGCAATTTCAGTTTCTAACATCCCGTATCTCTTAACTACGTTAACTTTTTAATGAGCGCTCTGATACCCTGTTGCGCTAGCTCAAATTCAAAATCATCAATATCAAGGAGAATTTGATTAATCTCATCATTATATAGGGTTGGCGCGGCTTCACGCAGAACGACCAATTCCTCTTCATTGACCATGTTTTGCTCAACACTAATTAATAATATTTTGAGGTGCTCAAGTATGAGTTCATTGTCGATGCTTTCATTTATAGCATCTTCAGCGTAAAGCGGAGACTCACTTAACATTAATTCAATTTTATCTAACGCCTCTCTTAACGCATTAATGTCATCAATATCCACCGTCGACTTTAGCGCTTGAGACTCAATATCACTTGCTATATTGAAGAATGTTGTCAAACCGAGGTTGCCTGACATACCTTTAAGTCGATGTGCTTGCTTCGCTATAGCAGCAAAGTCTTCTTTTATGGCTGAGTTCATCAACGCGTTTATTTGATCGCGACACGTAGAAGTAAATTTGTCTACCTCTTGAAGAACCGCCGCTTCACTGCCCCATAACTCAATGGCTCTGTTTAAATCTAAGACGTGCTTTTCAACCAAAAGCGTTGACGCAGTTTGAGGTTTTACGCGACTTTGACTGTGAACAGGTGCTTTGTTGCTTTCGACATTAAGTACTCGCGCAATCTCGTCCATCAATGAAGAAAAATCAACAGGTTTGTTGGCAAAGCCCTCCATACCCGCTTGCTGAGCAGCGTGCTTGTCCTGTACAAGTACACTAGCAGTCAAAGCAATTATGGGCGTTGCCGGTAGCCCCTGCTCTCTTTCAAAGATCCGACGTTGTTTGGCTGCCTCCAACCCATCCATTCTCGGCATTTGCAAATCCATCAAAACAATGTCAAATGCTTCCTCGCGCATTTTTTCCAATGCTTCAATGCCATCCGTTGCTGTTTTTACTTTATGGCCAGAGCGTGTAAGCAGCAGTGTTAGCAACTCTATATTTTGCAAAACGTCGTCAACGACTAATACGTTCAATGTAGCGTCAAGATACGTCGTTTGTTCATTAATCATTGGAACACTACTTTCAACAAATTCTGAGGCTTCAAGGGGAAGCCTGAAAGAAAAAACAGACCCTTTGTTCACTTCACTTTTCGCGAAGATAGTACCGCCCATTAGTTCTACTAGCTGTTTAGAAATTGTCGTTCCTAATCCTGTACCACCGTACTTCCTGCTCATCGACGCGTCGGCTTGTGAAAATGGGTCGAAAACCCTGTCGAGTTGCTCACTCGTCATGCCAATACCGGTATCTGAGACATCAAAACGAACGAACTTTTCGTCGCTTTTCACATTGATGATCACCTGGCCTTGGTGGGTAAATTTCACCGCATTTCCAATTAAGTTATTAAGAACTTGTCGAATACGCTCTGGCACACCTCGATAAGACGTGGCGACTTGATCATCCACATGAAGTATCAATTCAACCTTTTTCCGTTTGGCCTCTAACCAGAATGTTGAAATAACTAAGTCGAGCTCTTCACGGATTATAAAATCTCGATAATCCAATTCGAGTTTTCCTTTGTCTAACTTTGCGCTGTCCAAAATGTCGTTGAGAAGGTGGAGAAGAGAACGCGCGGAACGATTTATGGTGGTAAGGTGAGACTTTTGCTCGTCTAATAATTCCTCGCCAAGCATGAGATCACTAAAGCCAATAATGGCATTCATTGGCGTGCGGATCTCATGGCTCATGTTTGCAAGAAATGCGGTGCGAGTTGCTGCCGCTAACTCTGCTTTTTCTTTTGCAGCTTTAAGCTCTTCTTCCATAACGCGCCTATGCGTTATATCCGAGATGAAGCCATCCATATATAGTACGTTTCCATCATCGTCTTTAACATGGACGCCATGTTCTGTTACCCATTTCACGTCGCCAGACTTTGCAATAATGCGGTATTCAAATGAAAACCCGCCAGCGTCGCTATCAATATTTGAAAACATTTCCACATCATCGGGGTGGTAAAGCTCTGAAAACGAACGTTTAGGGCTGGGCAAAACAAAATCTTCGGGAGGATAGCCTGTAAGTTCTATTACTGCATCACTAATAAAAACCATCGGCCAATCTGGATTAACAAGACAACGGTAAGCCACACCGGGAATATTGGAAATTAAACTTCTAAATTTAGCTTCACTTTCTCGAAGCGCATTTTCCATTTCTTTTCTTTTACGCAAATCAGAAGCGAAGGAGACAAACGTTGGCCTTCCATCTAGTTTGGTGTAGCCCACACCAACGCGGACGGGTATCTTTTCGCCATTTTTCCTTAAAATTTCGACTTCTCTTCCAGTACCTATAATTTGTTCTGTAGGCACACTTCGTTGACTAAAAAAGTCGTCACCATATAGATAGCGTTTTTCATGGGGGATAACTACGGATGCATGCTGTCCAACCAACTCGTCGGGTGTGAAGCCGTATATATCTTCAACCGCAGGGTTGGCTGTTTTAATGATACCCTTATCATCGACAGTAAGAATAGCATCGACCGCCGTATCCGTGATTGCTCTTTGAACCCGCTCGCTTTCTATGGCTCTAACCATCACATCGCGGTATTTGAACAGAAGGCTTACACCTAAAACCATCGTAATCAGTATCAGGGTAACAACGGCGATAGAGACAGCAAGATAACCTGCAATACCTGATGATTGCGTAGACGTTTCCATGCCCGGCGGTAAAACAAATCGTGCGGCGGCCATACCGGTATAGTGCATACCTGATATTGCACCGCCCATAATTACGCTGGCCAATACCACATACTTTCCAAGAAAATTATGAGACTTTGTTGCTTTTTTAATGCCGAATTTTATCCAAAGAGCAAGCATTGCAAGGAGCACGGCTATCACAATAGAAAACGCGAACATAGTAAGGTCATATCGCAGCAATGGCGCCATTTCCATTGCTGCCATGCCGCTGTAATGCATTGTTCCAATACCTGAACCAACCAGTACACCGCCCAGTACAATCTCACCTGCGCTAATACGCGACTTAGTTAAAAGGTAAAGCGCTACCCACGCGGCCGCTACGCCCGGTAATGACGACAACCCCGTTAGCGTAGCGCTGTAACTTACAGGTATGCACAATTCAAAGGCTGTCATACCTAAAAAATGCATAGACCAGATCCCACCGCCTAGCGCGACACTTCCAGTCCCTAGAAGAATATTCCGACGTAAACTGTCTTTTGTAACAGCCGCTTGTTCAGCAACGTTAAACGCCATAAATGAAGCAAACATGGCAACTAAAAGTGATAAAACAACCAAGGGAAAATGATACGCACCTTCAAGTAAGGTAGCGTGCTCGTCAAAAGTAAAAAAGCGGGAAATCATAGGGCGGCCAAACTACCTTATATGCAATTATTCTATTGGCGTATTGAAGTGACAACCATACACAGTTGTAGTGTAGTCGTTAATTTATTGTTTGTGATGTAGACAAAAGTAAGATAACAGCAGAAATAAAAAAACCCAGCAAATGCTGGGTTCTTCTAT